>JACFND010000005.1:7965-72540 GCA_019455045.1 Flavobacteriia bacterium | reverse complement strand
AAAATTATAAAATTTGTTTTAATTTTACTTGGATATTAACGGTATAACTAAAGGGTAAAGTCGAAAAAATTCTCGTTCATCCTTTAGGATAAGAGGCAAAAACGAGAAATTTTTGCCATAAAAATGGATTTATACACTCAAATGCACAACAGATAAAAAAATAGTGTGTAGGTTTTTTCATCATTTGTCTGACTGATGAATGATTTAAGGTTCGGAAGTGCTAATCCGAACCTTTTTTTATGATTCAAAATCATTGAAAAACAGAGAGCCATTTCGGTATTTTGGTGTAGAGACGCACGGCCGTGCGTCTCTACAGCCGCCAAATCGTACATTTTTAAAACCACCGGATCATAAAACTTTAAAATATATTCGTGACTTCAATAACTTTTATTCAGAAATATACATTGTTAGAATTCAATTGAAAATGTTATCCTGAAAATCAATCGTCTGAACGATTTTTTTCCTAAGTTTGAGTGAACAAAAACCACCAAACAATAAAATTATGGAAACAAAATTATCAACTAAGTTCATTGCTGAACTGATCGGAACTTTTGTGCTTGTACTGATCGGCTGTGGTGCCGCAGTGATTGCGGGCCATGCAACAGGCGGCTCTCTGGACGGACTCGGACTATTGGGAATTGCATTTGCATTCGGTCTGGCTCAGTTCATCATGTGTTATGCAATCGGCGGAATCAGCGGTTCGCACATCAATCCTGCTGTGACTGTGGGTATGCTGCTCGTCGGACGAATCAGTGGTAAGGATGCCGGAGTTTATATAGTCGGTCAGCTGATCGGCGGTGCTTTGGGCGCACTTGTTCTGATGATCATACTTCGGGGACTTCCGGGTTTTGAAATGGGAGAATGGGCGCTCGGTTCAAACGGTTGGGGCGACGGCTATCAGAACGGATACAGTAAACTGTCAGCATTTATTGCCGAAACCGTGATGACCTTTATATTTCTGTTTACAATTCTCAGTGCGACTTCCAAAAAAGGAAACAGTACCATGGCGGGTGCTGCCATCGGTTTTGCATTGGCTGCCATCCACCTGTTCACGATTCCGATCACCGGTACTTCTGTCAATCCGGCAAGAAGTTTTGGTCCGGCAATCTTTGCGGGAGGAGCAGCGCTTTCACAATTGTGGCTGTTCTTTGTTGCCCCGATTTTGGGTGCAATTCTGGCTGGAATCGTTTGGAAAGCAATGAAAGGAGAGGAGCTCAAAGCGAATTAAGCGATCACTTTTTCGATTTGATTCAATTTCTTTTTTGAAATTTATTCTGTGATTAATTTAATTACAGAACAGAAATTTTATGGAATTTAAAATCATTAAAAACAGAGAGGCATTTCGGTATTTTGTTGTAGAGACGCACGGCCGTGCGTCTCTACCGTAAAATTGCACATTTCTACAATCATTATATCGTACATCTCTAAAATATACTTGTGACTTCAATATCTTTTATTCAGAAATGTAGATTGTTTGATTTCAATTGAAAACCCTGTCTTGAAAATCAACCGTCTAAATGATTTTTCCCTGGGCTTGGTTATAAAAAATGATTCAAATATTATTTTTGATAAAATTTAAACAGGTTGCTATTTGTTGATTGATTAAATCGAAGAAAAAAAATTATGGAATTCAAAATCATTAAAAAACAGGATTTACGACCATCAGTCTGGGACGGCGGAGAAACTTTTGAATATTTTATTTTTCCAAAAGAATCCGAATATTCAAAACGGAATTTTCTGTTCAGAATCAGTTCTGCATCAATTAAGAAAATCCCTTCCGATTTTACGAGGTTTGAAAATTTCAGACGTTATCTGGTGATGCTCGACAATCAATTGGAGATTGTCAGAAACGGAAAACCGGAAACTTATACCGAAGATGAAGTTTTTGAATTTGATTCAAATGACAAAATCGTTTCGGCAAGTCCGGGAAATGATTTCAATCTGATGGTTTCAAAAGCAGTCGGTTATTCTTCAGTTTTGCTGACCCGATCAACCGGTGAAATTAAAAATGAATTTGTCTGCTGTTTTGCAAAGACTGAAACCGAAATCGAATTTGATCAGACCAAAATCATTTTAAAACCAAATGACCTTTTGCTGATTCACAATTCCGAAAAGAAATCATTCCAAATAAAAAGCGACAACCGGCTGATTGTCGCTTTCATTGCTATTGATTAGAAATATTTTCCTTTTCTTCTCATATTCGGATTCTGCAGATTTCGTCCCACGTTGACTTTTTTCATCTGTTGTTCCATCATCTTGATCTGTTCCGCAAACATTCCCTGGGTATCCAGTGCTTTGGTTTCCTTCAGCAGTCTTTCGGCTTCCTGTTTTCTTCCTTTTGCCATTGCAGCGCCTGCAAGACTCAGTTTGGCCATCGCACGGTCGTGTTTGTAGCTCAAACCGTAATCCAAAGCTTTTTTCATATGCTTCTCGGAATTGTTCACATTGGTCTGCGCCTCTGTGATTCCGTACATATAATGATAATAACCCATTTGTTTTCTGATCAGCTGACTTTCCGGATTTTTGATTTTGTCCAGCCATTTTCTTGCTTTCTCAATATCCTGTTTTCTCATGAACCAGAATGCAAGCAGTATGAATTCGTTTCTGAAAAACAGGAAAACCGGGATTGCAGACAACAGGATCATGACGGTTCCCCAGCCGTATTCGCGCTGACCGAAAAGGTAAATTCCAAATCCAATCATCAGTACGGCTATAACCAGTTTTATGTATTTGTTCATCGTTTTATAAGTATGATTTGATTTTTTCTGCGATTTCTGTCATTTCTTCACTGCTCAATTCCAGTTTTGGTCTTGAGAAATTGATATCGCCCATCGTATTGAGCGGAATCAGATGGACATGAACATGAGGCACTTCAAGCCCGACCACCGCCATGCCGACTCTCAGACACGGAATCGCTTTTTCAACGCCCTGTGCAATGTCGTAAGCAAATTCCATCAGACCGTTGTAGGTTTCCCTGTCGAGTTCAAAAATTTTGTCCACTTCTTTTTTTGGAACCACCAGCACATGTCCCTTCACCACAGGAAATGCATCCAGAAATGCGATATAATTTTCGTTTTCTGCGATTTTGTAGGCTGGAATTTCTCCGTTGATGATTTTTGTGAAAATGCTTGCCATATCAGTCCATTTTAATTTCAAGCACCTCAAATTTCAAAACCGATCCGTTCGGAAGTGTGATTTCCGCAATTTCACCCTCTTTTTTGCCCAAAAGACCCTTTGCAATTGGTGTATTGACCGAAATTTTTGCTTTTGCCAGATCAGCTTCAGATTCGGGAACGAGCTGATAGTTCATTTCCATTCCGTTTGCTGTATTTTTGATTTTAACAGTTGAAAGGATGGATACCTTTGAAGCATCCAGTTTTGACGGATCGATCACCCTTGCATGCGCAATCTGGTCTTTGAGTTTGGCAATACGCATCTCGAGCAGTCCCTGTGCTTCCTTTGCTGCATCGTATTCCGCATTCTCGGAAAGATCGCCTTTGTCTCTTGCATCAGCAATCTGCTGAGAAATCTTCGGACGTTCAATCGATTCCAACTGATCCAATTCGGCTCTCAATTTATCAAGCCCTTCTTTCGTTACATATTGTATATTTGCCATAGCTGAATAATTAAAAAAAGATAATCCTACGGAAAGATTCCGCAGGACTATCAGTGCAAATATACAAAATTAAATTTGAATAGGAATATGAATATTTTTAAAATGAAATTGAGCCCTTTTTTCCTTCTGATGCTGATGATTCCGATTGCAAATGCATGCAGTGATGATGACGGACAGAAAAGCTGTAATCCGGTTTACAATGTTTCGGCATCGATCAACATCAATCTGCCATTGTACAGTCAGCTTGAAACCCGCGGATGGACCTATGTGGACGGAGCCGGAACAGGAACCAAAGGAGTGATTGTGGTCAAAGTCATCAACGGATACAAGGCATATGACAGAAATGCGCCGCATATTTGCCCCGGACCGGATACACGGTTGGAAGTGGTGGACGACATCAAACTGTATTGTCCGCAGGACGGCGCAGAATGGATTCTGCTGACCGGCGAGCCGCTGACCATTGCAGACAGAGCGCCGAGAACCTATTCGGCAGTCAGAAACGGAGACATTATCAATATTTTTAATTAATCAATTATGTTTGGAAATCTAATGGACATGATGGGCAAATTTCAGTCCGCCCAAAAGAATTTTGAAGACCTGAAAAACAGACTGGACAGCAGTTCATTTACACAGACTTCTGCCGACGGAACGGTTTCAATCACACTGACCGAACTGGCGACGATCAAAGACATTCAGATTGCTACCGGTCTTCTTGCCGACAAAGAAGAACTCGAAGACAAACTGATCGTCACACTGAATCAGGCGCTTGAAAAAGTCAAGAAGAATGCAGTTGACGAAGCAAAAAGGACAGCCAAGGACAGTCTGCCGCCGATTCCCGGATTATAATTGTAAAAATCAAAATCAAATCAAATGACCAAACAGCAGATCATAGACAATTTTGACCCAAATCAGCCCGGCCTGGCCGACGGAACATTGTTCGGGCTTCCTTTTTCGGCCGAACAGAGCGAGATCATCATCGTGCCGGTTCCCTGGGAAGTGACGGTGAGTTACGGCGCGGGCGCATCGATGGGTGACAAAGCGGTTTTTGAAGCATCTTTTCAGGTGGATTTGAATCATCAGGAATTTCCCGAATTGTGGAAACTCGGGATTTATCTCGACGACAATACACCTTTTTGGCGTGCACAGAGCAATCTGCTCAAAAAACTGGCTCAGCCGATCATCAAAGCACTGGAAGAAGGAAAGGAACCGATGACGATCGATCAGCTCAAAACAGATCTGCTCAGGATCAACCGCGACTGCCGGACGATGAAAGATGAAGTAAAAGAAAGAGTACTCTTTTGGCTGAATCAGAACAAAAAAGTCGGTTTGCTCGGCGGAGATCATTCCACACCGCTCGGTTTTTTTGAAGCCCATTCCGAAAGTCATAATGAATTCGGAATCCTTCATCTGGATGCACACATGGATTTGAGAAAGGCCTATGAGGAATTTACTTATTCTCATGCTTCGATTATGTACAATGCACTTGAAATTCCACAGGTCAAAAAACTGGTTCAGGTCGGAATCAGAGATTTCTGTGAAGAGGAAGTTGAAGTCGTTAAAAATTCAAACGGAAGGGTAAAAGTATTCAGCGATTCTGATCTGAAAAAACAGCAGTTTGAAGGTTCCAACTGGAAAAATCAATGTGAAAAAATCATTTCGGAACTGCCTCAAAAAGTTCATATCAGTTTTGACATCGATGCGCTTTATCAGTGGTATTGCCCGAATACGGGCACACCGGTTCCGGGCGGTCTGTCGTTTGAACAGGCGGTTTATCTGCTGACTGCATTGGCGGATTCAGGAAAAGAAATCATCGGATTTGATCTGGTTGAAGTCGCACCGGGCGAAGACGATGACTGGGACGGAAATGTGGGTGCAAGAATGCTTTTTCATCTTTGCGGAGTTTTGGCGAAATCAGCGGGATTGGATGTTGGAAATCGAATTAAATTCTGACCAAAAAAAATGAAATACTCGTTTAAAAATGATTATTCAGAAGGCTGTCACCCGTCGATACTGAAAGCGCTGAATGATACAAATCTCGTCCAGCAGGACGGTTATGGAGAAGATGAATATTCGGCAGAAGCCAAAAGATTAATCAAAAAGAAATTCAATTGTCCGCCCGATGCTTCGGTTCATTTGGTCTCTGGCGGAACCCAGGCGAATCTGCTTGTGATTTCTGCAGCATTGAGACCTTATCAGTCAGTAATTTCGGCTGAAACCGGTCATATCAATACCCACGAAGCAGGCGCAATTGAAGCGGGCGGTCACAAAATCAATTCAGAAAAGACAACGGATGGCAAACTCACGCCCGAGATTTGTCAAAAAGCCTTGGATTTCAATTCAAATTTTCCGCACATGGTCAAACCAAAGATGGTCTATATCTCAAATTCGACCGAATTGGGCACCCATTACAATCTGAATGAATTGGAAGATCTGTATGATTTCTGCAGCTCAAACGGACTCTATCTGTTTATGGACGGCGCCCGTCTTGCGCAGGGACTGACAGCAGAATCCAATGATCTGAAACCCGAAGAACTGTCAAAACTGGTCGATGCTTTTTATGTCGGCGGAACAAAAAACGGTGCGCTTCTCGGAGAAGCAATTGTGATCAACAATCTCGAGATTCAAAAAGATTTTGAATTTTATATGAAGCAAAGAGGTGCGCTGCTTGCAAAAGGAAGATTAATCGGTATTCAGTTTAACGAGCTGATGAAGAAAGATTTGTATTTTGAATTGGGAAGAACTGCCAACCGCAAGGCGATGAAGATTAAAAATGCGCTGAAACAAAAAGGCTGTACTTTTTTAACCGATTCAGACACCAATCAGATTTTTCCGATCCTTCCAAACGATTGGATTGATCAGCTTTTGAAAGAATTTGGATTTTATGTTTGGGAGAAAACGGATAAAAAACATTCTGCGGTCAGACTGATTACCTCATGGGCAACACCGGATGAAGCGGTTGAAAAATTAATCGAACAGATTGAGAAATTATAAAATTATTTCCGGCTCCCGATATCGATTTTTCATCGACTGTAATTAAGCAGAACAATTTCACATTTAATTTTGACGATATCCAAATAAGATTCTATATTTGCACTCCGAAAAAAACCATTGGCGAGGTAGCTCAGGTGGTTAGAGCGCAGGATTCATAACCCTGAGGTCGGGGGTTCAATTCCCCCCTTCGCTACAAAAGAAAGCATCCAATTTTAAGGATGCTTTTTTATTTTTCTGTAATTTCAGAGCAATGGATCAGCGGCTGTAAATGAATGCAAATGCATATCTTGCTGAATATCTTTAAAACATATCCAAAAAATGTTTGCTTGTTTGAGGGTATTTTATATATTGCGGCCAATTAACAGTATATGGCGAGAGTAAAGTTTCAATCTGAGTTTGTGATCAATTCATCACCCTCGTTGCTTTATAATTATATTTCGAATCCGTCCGGATTATCGGAATGGTTTGCCGACAATGTGAATTCAAGAGGAGATAAATACACTTTTATTTGGGATGGCGAAGAGGAAGTCGCCTTTTTGATGAAAAGCAAACAGGATTCTTATGTTCGTTTTCAGTGGGAAGATGATGAGGATACCAAATATTTCTTTGAGCTCAATATAATCGAAGACGATCTCACAGGCGATGTCGCGCTGATTGTTACCGATTTTGCAGAAGATGACGAAATCGAAGAATCAAAACTGCTTTGGGAAAGTCAGATCGATGATCTGAAAAAAGTGCTCGGTTCATAAAAGATGATTCAACGGGATATTCAGGTTGAAAAATTCCATAAAATTTATTGAAAAATTAATCTGCTAATTCATATTCGGATCAGCAGGCGTGTTGAGCCATATCAGATGTTCTCCGCCCAATTTTCTCATCTGCTGTTTCCAAAGATTGTTGCGCCATTCACCAAAAACATCAACCTTTTCATTGACGATAATCCATGCATTGTCGTCAACTTCGGTCTGTAGCTGGTTTTCGCCCCAACCGCTGTATCCCAGATAAAATCTGATTTCATCGTGACCAATCAGTCCGCGGTTGATCGACTGTCTGATGTCGTCATAATTTCCTGACCAATACAGATTACCGGATATATGCTCGCTTTCGGAAATCAGATCCGGGCGTTTGTGAACATAATAAAGATTGTCGGTATTGACCGGACCGCCTTCATAAACCGGAAAGTCTGATTCCAATTCCGAAACATAGCTGTTCAGCTCCTGATTTGTGGGTTTGTTGAGTATGAAACCTATTGAGCCGGCCTCGTTGTGATCAACCAAAAGAACCACTGTTCGATTAAATGTATAATCAAAAAGTGCGGGCTGTGCAATCAGCAAATTTCCTTTTGTAATCGTATTTATTTGCACTACTTTTGAGTTGAAATTAGGCTTCTACTGATAAAGATAAAAAAAAAATTGAATGAAACAAGACCTGAGCGACAAAAGAAGAGATTATAAAATATCTGAGATTGATTTCAATTCAATTCTGCCAAATCCGGTTGAATTGTTTAAAAAGTGGTATGAGGAAACCCAAGATTCAAATCTGATCCTTGAACCGAATGCCATGAATGTTTCGGCAATCGGTGAAGACGGTTTCCCGAGAAACAGAGTGGTTTTGCTGAAGGAATTCAACGATGAAGGTTTTGTTTTTTACACCAATTATGAGAGCCAGAAGGGAAAAGCGATCCATTCAAATCCAAATGTCTGTCTTTCATTTTTTTGGGACAGACTGGAAAGACAGGTGATTATAAAAGGTGTTGCGGAAAAAATAAGTCAGCAGCAGTCAGCAGAATATTTCGGCAAAAGACCATTTGAAAGTCAGATCGGCGCAATGGTGTCGCATCAGAGCAGTGTAATCGGTGCGGATACCGATTTGATGGCAGAGGCGCACCGGCTTGAGAAAGAATTTGAAGGAAAACAGGTTCCAAAACCCGATTATTGGGGCGGATTTCTGGTCAGACCGGTTGAGATTGAATTTTGGCAGGGAAGACCAAGCCGGCTTCACGACCGCCTGAGATACAGACTTAAAAACAACAGTTGGATTACTGAAAGACTGGCTCCTTAAAATAAAAAATCCTCCCGATTTGGGAGGATTCCTTTTTTGTTTAATCTCTGTGAGATTATTTTTTCTTGTCAACAGCTTTTGCCAATTCTGAACCTGCTTTAAATTTAGCAACGGTTTTAGCAGCAATTTTCATGGTTGCACCTGTTTGAGGGTTTCTTCCTGATCTTGCTTTTCTTTTAGATGTAGAGAAAGTTCCAAATCCAACCAAAGAAATTTTGTCTCCTTTTTTCAGGGTTTTGGTTACATTGTCTGTGAATGAATCCAAAGCTTTCTTAGCAGCAGCTTTAGTGATTCCTGCGTCTGCGGCCATTGCGCTGATTAAATCATTTTTGTTCATAATTTTTAAGATTTTATTAATTAAATATTCAACGCAAATATAGCTGAATCCCTGACTCACACAAGCTTTGAGCCAATAAAATTGCAATTTTGTTGAAAAAACGGCTGATTTTGTTAATAACCACAGTCAAAAACCTATAATTTTCAGACTGTTAGTCAATCTTCCATCCGTTTTTGTCATGCAGTCCGTTGATGAAATCTGTTGAATTCATCCTCTTTTTTCCTTCAGGCTGCAATTCTTCCACCTTATAATTTCCGTTTTTCAGCCGAATGATCATACTGTTTCCTTCAAAATCGATGGTTTTGTGCCGTTCATCCGGATTTGAAATTTTTTCAAATTTCCCTTTGAAAATTTTAATCATTTTTGATTCGCCGTCTTTTTCAATCATCGTCCAGGCAGCCGGATAGGGACTCAGCCCTCTGATCAGATTATGGATTTTCTCAATCGGCTGATCCCAGTCGATCCGACAGTCTTCTCTGAAAATTTTTGGCGCCGGTTTTAATGTTTCAACTGTCTGCTGCGGTTTGGGACTGATCGAATCATTTTCCAATCCGTCCAGCGTTTTGATGATCAGTTTTTTTCCGATTTCTGCAAGTTTGTCGTGCAATTCACCGGAATTTTCATCCGGCCCGATTTCAACCGTATCGGTCAGCAGTATATTGCCGGTATCAATTTTATCATCGATCAGAAAAGTGGTTACGCCGCTTTCTTTTTCGCCGTTGATGATCGCCCAATTGATCGGTGCAGCACCCCGATATTGCGGAAGCAGCGAAGCATGCAGATTGAAAGTTCCTTTTTTTGGAATCTTCCAGACTTCTGCCGGCAGCATTCTGAAGGCGACCACAGCAAATGCATCTGCGTTCAGCGATTCAAGCTCGGAAATAAATTCGGGATCTTTCAGTTTTTCGGGCTGAAGCAGTTTCAAATCTTTTTCAATCGCCAGTTTTGCAACTGCAGAACGGCTGATTTTCTGTCCTCTTCCGGCCGGTTTGTCAGCCACACTGACCACAGCGGCCACCTGATGACTGCTCTCCAGAATTTCTTCCAGACAGATGGCTGCAAATTCGGGCGTACCCATAAAAACTACTTTCATCCGATGATTTTAACTGCAAAAATAACCGATTTTAACCGATGCGGCCAATACTTATATTCTTTTGTAGGAATCTATTCCTGTATTTGCAATCATCCCTTCGTCAATCAGTTTTTCGACCGCTTCGGTAATGGTTTCTTTTTTGAATTTCAGAAAATGATCGATGATTTCTGTGATCGTTTTTGACTCATCGCCCATAAAATCAAGGATATCACGGCCCTTTATTTCTTCGGTTTTATTCAAACACAAATCGCACTGTCCGCATTTTTCTTTTGGATTTTCGCCAAAATATCTGAGAATCAGTTTTTCGCGACAGACATCTTTTTGAGTTGCATAATAAATGATGTCCTGAAGTCTTTTCCAACGGACGATCTGATATTTTTCAAATTCTTTCCAAAGTATATTTTTGATATAATCCGATTCTCTCGGTCTTTTGAATTTTACGGTCAGCACATCGTTCCGACGATAATAAATATAACCCGAATCGCTCATTTTCTGAAGCTGCTTTTTGATTTTTCCGCTGGTCTTCTGAAGTTCCGAAGCGATACCGAATTCGGAAATCCGTTGTTCATCGGTCATGATTCCGGGATATTTTCTGACCAGGATTTCAAGAATTCGGTATTGGATTGATTTCGAAAAACGAACGCTTTTCGGATTTGAATAAACCCTGACAACACTGTGTGCAGAACGGTCTTTGAGCGAGATGACCTCTTTTCTTTCAAGGAAACTCAGAACTTTTTCGGTTTTCTTTTTGTCCAGATTGAATCTTCTGACAAATTCGAAATAATCCAATTCCCTTCTTTCAATCGGTCTTTCATTTTCACCGATTTCAAAGAAATTATAAAATGATTTTTCAATTTGTTCAAATTCCTTTCGGTTGGGCAGAGATGCCTTGAAAATCGCTTCCATATCTTCAATTTCATGCGGCTGCACAAAAAGAATCGCCTCAGAATGTTTTCCGTCTCTTCCTGCTCTTCCGGCTTCCTGCACATAGGCTTCAAGACTTTCGGGCAGATTCAGATGGATGACCGTCCGGACATCCGGTTTGTCGATTCCCATTCCGAATGCATTGGTCGAAACCATGATCTGATCAGTACTTTCGGTCCAGATCTGCTGTCTTTTTGTTTTTTCTTCTTTTGGGAGTTTTGCATGAAAATACTGTGCATTGAAACCTGCTTCTGCCAAAAATCTGGCCACTTCAAAAGTCTGTTTTCTGCTTCTTACAAATACGATTCCCGGCCCGGGCAGTCTCTTGAGCCGATGAACCAGATCGTCCAATTCGTTTTGTGAATAGATCACTTTATAGGCAAGATTCTCTCTTTTCAGTGATTTTTTAAAAACCTGAGCGTCTTTCATTTCGAGTGCAGAAATAATTTCATCTGCAGTCTGAGCCGGAGCGGTTGCGGTCAGTGCGAGTACATTGACATTCGGGAAAAGTTCCCTTACCAAATTGATTTTCAGATAAGACGGTCTGAAGTCAAAACCCCATTGGGAAATACAGTGTGCTTCATCCACCGCAATCAATCGGATCGGCAGGTTTTGGATGACTTCTCTGAAAAATCTGCTCTGAAGTCTTTCGGGTGCGATATACAGCAGTCTGATTTCACCCAAGGCACATCGGGTGACGGTCAGTGCGATTTCGTCTCTGTTCAGCTGCGAGCTGATTGCCGCTGCCGGAATTCCTCTTGTATTCAGATTTTGGATCTGGTCCTGCATCAGCGCGATCAGCGGTGAAATCACCAGCGTGATTCCGTCCAGGACCATTGCAGGCAGCTGATAGCAGATTGATTTTCCGCCGCCGGTGGGTAAAATAGCCAGTGTATCATTTCCGGCCAAAACAGAATCTATGATTTCTTTTTGCGGATGAAGGAATTCGGAATAACCCCAATATTTCTTCAGTATCTCTTCCGGTATTCGCAAATCGCAGTGTTTGTGTAAAAATACAAAACGATTTTGACTTGGATTAATTGTATTTGGAATTGGGTGTTAAATTTATTTCAGCAGTCAGCAGGGAAACTATTCCCTGCTTTCCGCCAAACTCTCTAAAAACGGTTGGTTAGATTTTTCGGAATTCTCGGATAGAAATTAGAATGCATATCCGAACTGTGATTTCAAATTCCACTGCGAAAATACCACCGCTTTGGCTCAATTGCAAGTGCTGTATTTATCGTTTTATTGAAAATGATAAATGAAAAACGTGTTTTATACTTTTGATTTTCAGTCTGTTTTCTCCTGCCCGTCCAATTGTTTGATAAATGCGGAAGGAGTGATTGAAGTAACCGATTTGAAGATCATTGAGAACTTATTCTGTGAAGAAAAACCTGCTTCTTCTGCCAAAGTTGCGATTTTATATTTTTTGTAAACGGGATTGTTGATCAGTTTGAGAATGATGTATTCAATCCTTAACTCATTGATATAGTTGTTAAAATCTTTCCCTTTGTGTTTGTTGATGCAAAACGAAAGATATTTGTTGTTGGTTTTGCAGTAGGCAGCCAACCACGATAGGGATACATCGCTTTTTGTATATAGTTTTGATTCTTCAAATTTTTCAAGATAACTCAAAATCTTTTCTTCAGATTCTGCCGACATTATGTTATCATCAGCCTGATTTTCAGAATGTCTTTTGGTCTGTTTTGCAATTTTTTCTGCTTCTGATTTTTTCAGTTCTTCAATGTACTGTTTGAATCTTTGAATCTCTTTTTTCTTCTTGTTTCTGTAGAAAATCATAAAAACCAGACCCGCCAGTAAAACCAGTGAACCGCCAACAAGGGCATAATTTTTTAATTTTTGATTTTTGGAATTTTTCAGATTTTCCTGAGAGAGTTCACTAAAACTGTAATCGAGAAATGAATCTTTTTGTTTTTTGATTTCATTGGTGATTGAATCACGTTTTGAATAAGCCGTTTTCAGCAGATTGACTTCATTTGCCGCCTGATAGTATTCGATTTTTGCATCCCAGAACGCTTTCCGGACTTCAAGATATTCGGAACCTTTTAGGGTTTTTTCGGCAAGATCGAGATTTTCTTTTGCCAACTCCAGCCGGTTTGTTTTCGAATAGGCCTGAGCCATACCGACATAACTCATTCCTTTTATGTAATTATCGGGCATATCACCCCACAAATCCAAAACTTTCTGAAATTCGGTAATCGCTTTTTCATATTCATCCAAACCCAGAAAAGCCTGACCTTTGAACTGGTGATTTTGTGCGATCAGTAGAGTATCCGTCACAGATTCTTCAAAATATTCAGCTGCTTTGTCAAAATGAATGATGGCTTCACGAAAATTTCCGCTCTCTGATTTTCCCATCGCTTTTTCCTGTTCGAGCAGTCCGAGTGTGACATCTGCACGTTTTGGGTCATCAATTTTTTTTGCGGTTTCAATCGCCCGGTTCACATATTTTTCAGATTCGTTGTAGAGCGACAATGATCGGTGCTGCGAAGCCAGAAATCCCAAAATCCGGGTTTTCCAAACGTAATCATTTGACTTTTCAAGTGTTTTATCAGCTCTTTTGGCATAGTCGATCGCTTTTTTCAAATCTCCCGCCTGTTCATATAGTGAAGCACTGAGCATCAGACTTTTTGCCTTAAAAAGATCTGTTTCGGAAATATTGTAGAGCGAATCTGCAATTTCCAAAGCCCTGTTGAAATCCTTTTGCGAAATCTCAACATACACTTTGTTATAAACTGCGTTGTATTTTTCCGGATCCTGTGCTTTCAGAACAACAGAAAAAATAAATACAGCCAGAAAAAGAAAAATTGATCTTTGCAATTCTTTTACAGTTCTAATAGTTAAGCTGATTCAAAAGTATTGATTAATTCAGCGTCGACAAAATTTATAATCAATCAGTTATTGATGAAAATTGATTATTTGAAGAATTAATTCATAAAAAAAGACCGCAACAATGACGGTCATTAATTTTTTGTGATTTGAATTTATTTTTGGGTAATTCTGATATCGACCCTTCTGTTTTGCGCACGGCATTCGTCTGTGTCGTTTGCTTCACACACAAAATGATTTGCACCGTAACCTTCACTTGCAACTCTTGCAGAATCAACTCCACCGCCGGTCAGCATTTTTGCAACGCTTGCAGCTCTTTCGCCAGAAACTCTCATATTCACATCTTCAGCACCTGTGTTGTCTGTATAACCGCCCATTTTGACTTTGATGTCAGGAAAAGCTTTCAAAAGTGAAATGATATTTGCAATCTGAGCTTTTGAATTTGCGGTCAGTTCTGCCTTTCCGGTTTCGAAATAAACTCTGTCAAGCGTTACCCAACCCTGGGTTTTGTCATCGCTCACCTTAAATTCGGGATTGTTCATCATTCCGAAAAGTTTGTTCTCGGTACTGTTTTCGCCAACGGTCATTTTTGTTCCGTCGGGCAGTGTGATGTCGGTATTTGCTCCCACATTGTAAATAAAGTTTCCGTTTTCGTCCAGATTTGAACCGGTTTGTCCTTCATTTTCCTGAGCGGCAACAGGTGTTTCCGTTGCTGTATTGTCAACTGCATACTCACCTTTTCTTTCGCATTTGCAGGCAGTCAGAACAAAAGCGCCGCCAAGCAGTACGGCTGTCAATCCTTTTTGTAATTTCATAATCAATTAATTTCTGTTTTAAGATTTAGATTTTTAATTTAGTGGTTATTAATCCACTGCAATTAATTTCGGGTCGAAGTTAATAGAAACAATCAAAAAAGAAAAAATATATTTGCTCAAATTTAATTATCACCAAAAATGAAATTTCCAAGAACCCATACTTTAAAAGAAATTGCACAAATCATCGGTTCAGAATTTGTCGGTCCCGAAGATTTTCCGGTCGAAGGAATCAATGAAATCCATGTGGTTGAGCCGGGCGATATTGTATTTGTTGATCATCCCAAATATTATGACACCGCGCTGAACAGTGCTGCAACAGTTGTTTTGATCAATAAAAAAGTTGATTGTCCGGAAGGAAAAGCTTTGCTGATTTCTGACGATCCGTTTCGTGATTTTGTAAAAATCGGTCAGCAGTTCAAATCTTTTCAGCCTTCAAATCAGATGATTTCACCTACTGCAAAAATTGGTGAAGGGACTGTTCTGCAGCCCAATGTTTTTATCGGTCATAATGTAATTATCGGAAAAAACTGTCTGATTCATGCCAATGTGAGCATCGGCAACGATTCTGTGATCGGCGACAATGTGATCATCCATTCGGGTACTGTGCTGGGCGGTGATGCATTTTATTACAAAAAAAGAGAAACCGGTTTTGACAGACTGAAATCTGTGGGCAATGTGGTGCTGGAAGACCATGTTGAAATCGGTGCCAACTGCACCATCGACCGGGGTGTGACCGCATCAACCACGATTGGCGAAGGAACAAAAATCGACAATATGGTTCAGGTGGGACACGACACTATTATTGGAAAAAAATGTCTGATTGCTTCTCAATGCGGAATTGCAGGCTGTACTGTTGTGGGTGATGAAGTTACACTTTGGGGTCAGGTCGGTGTGAAAAGCGGAATCAGCATCGGCGACAAAGCTGTGGTGATGGCACAATCGGGTGTCGGAAACAATCTGGAAGGCGGAAAATCCTATTTCGGCTCGCCTGCAGAAGATGTCAGACTGATGTACAAACAGATGGCGGCAACCAAGATTCTCGCCAATGAATTCATCAACAAAAAGAAAAAGGATTAATTCAAATTAAAAAGCGACTTTCCAAATTTAGAATTATTAAAGACGAACTAATCAGCCTAAATTTTGTACTTTTGTAACCCGCAAAAAAAGAGTTAAACAAAAAATTAAGAACAATGAACATCAAACCAAATACGGAGATTCACGCAAATGTGCAGCAGACAGAGACAGTAAAGGAAAGATTGGGCAAACATATACTGGCAGACGGTTATCCGCTGGTGATGGACATGGTCAAATCACACGGTTCTTATATTCACGACGATGACGGAACCGAATATGTGGACATGTTCAGCATGTTTGCTTCGGCTTCGATCGGATACAATCATCCGTATTTGCTGAAACATATCGATCTGCTTGGAAAAATGGCAGTCAACAAACCGACGGTTTCCGATGTTTATTCAAAAGAATTTGCAGATTTTGTAGATACTTTTGCAAGAGTGGCAATGCCAAAAGAACTGCAGTATGCATTCTTTGTTGCCGGCGGTGCACTCGCAGTTGAAAATGCATTGAAGGCTTCTTTTGACTGGAAAACCAGAAAGAATCTTGAAAAAGGAATTCAGAAAGAAGCAGGAAAAGTCATTCACTTCAAACAGGCATTTCACGGACGTTCGGGTTATACACTGAGTCTGACCAATACTTCGGATCCGAGAAAATATATGTATTTCCCAAAATTTGACTGGCCGAGAATCATCAATCCGAAACTTCATTTTCCGCTGAACGAAGAAAGTCTGGCAAAAACAATCGAAGTTGAAAAACAGGCGATTCAGCAGATCAATGATGCCCTCAAAAACAATCCCGACGAAATCGCATGTCTGATTATAGAAACCATTCAGGCTGAAGGCGGCGACAATTTCTTCAGAAACGAATTCCACAAAGAACTGAGAAGAATTTGTGATGAAAATGAAATTCTGATGATTTATGATGAAGTTCAGGCGGGAATGGGAATTACCGGCAAAATGTGGGCTTATCAGAATTATGATGTAATTCCTGATATCATCGCTTTCGGAAAGAAAACCCAGGTTTGCGGAATCCTTGCCAACAAAGAAAAACTCGATCAGATACCAAATAACGTATTCAAAGAATCAAGCCGACTGAATTCTACTTTTGGCGGAAACTTTATCGACATGATTCGTTTCAGACTGATTCTTGAAGTGATCGAACAGGAAAATCTGCTTGACAATGTGAATACACAGGGCGATTTCCTGAAATCTGAACTGGAAAAACTTCAGTCAAATTCAAACAAGATTTCAAACGTAAGAGGAATGGGGCTGTTTATTTCATTTGATCTGCCGACCGGCGAGGAAAGAGATGCATTTGTCAAAAAAGCATTTGAAAATAAACTGATTTTACTTTCTTGCGGCGATCAGTCTGTAAGATTCAGACCGCATCTGAATGTGAAAAGAGCTGACATCGAAAAAACAATCGAGATTCTGACCAGAATTGCAGCTGAATAATCAGATTTTAAGATAAATTAAAAACCGGTTCAATTGAGCCGGTTTTTTTGTGTTATAATTTTCTGACTCGCCCTATAGGGTTGGTGAAAAGTCAGAAAAATTCTCAAATGAATATTTTTCAATTAATGTGAACCCACCGGTTCCAATCCGGGAATCTGAATGTGAAGAATATTATTTTCCCACTGTTCAAGTGATTTCAATGCCTTTGCCTTGTAATCTTCGGTTTCGGCTTTCATTTTTCTGAACAGAACTTTGTAATGATCCACTCCATCCAGTAGTGAATTTTTGAAATTTTCAAAATATCTGATTTGCTTGGCTGACATTTCGTCTATGCTTTTCCCGATTTCTTTTTTGAGATGATCCACATACATTTCCAATTCGTTGATAAACATATTTTCTCTTTTCAGCGAATTCAGAATTGTGGTTCTGCCATAAATATGATCGATCATTTCTTTTAATGAAAATACACCCGAGAAATAAGCCAGATTGGGCCCCGGGCAAATTGCAACCGCTCTGAGCTGTTTCTTTTTCAGTGCATTGTTGACAATCACAGCCGGAATCGCAAGACCTTCACAAAGACATTCTTTTTCAAGAATCTTTTCAACTTTTTTGTCAAATTCTTCTTTTGATAATTGCTGTTCCTCCAACTGTTTCAGTTTCAAATCCTGATATTGTCTGGAAGCTGTACAGATGCTTTTTTCAGTAAATTCTGTATTGAATTCAAGATATTTTTTCAGACACGGACTGCCCGGTCTTTTCTTTTCAACTCTTTCGTTCAAAAGCTTTTGTGATGAAGTATTCCTGAAATTATTAAAAGGCACACCCAAAGGCGAAGCATCGCTCAGATAATAATCTTCTTTTTTTGCATTTGCCAGCTGATTGAGCGTTTCCTCATCCACATTGGTTGCTTCGGGTACCAGCAGAAATGGACTTCCCCAACCGGTTGAATCGACTTTGAAATATTCGATCAGGAAATTGCTTTCGTTTGCAGTTCCGATTCCACCCTGAACCGTAATTTTCATTTCCGGAATTTCTTCAAACGGATGATAATTCTTTTGGACCAATGACTGATTTGCAATTTCAAAAAGCTCTGCAGCCAAAGTTTCTTTCTGGTTTTTAAATTCTTCCAGGATTGTTCCGAGCAGTTTTCCGTCGGTTGCAAACGCATGACCGCCACAGTTCAGACCCGATTCAATTCTGAATTCTGAAATCATCAGACCTTTTTTTGCAAGCATTTTTCCCTGAATGGCAGCCGATCTGTAATCGCTGACTTTCAGAATGATTTTCTTTTTGACAAATCCTTTTTCGTCCGGATAGAAATCTGCAAACTGTTCAAAATATGCATACAGTCTTGGATTCAGGCCTGCGCTCAAAACAATGGATGAATTCAGTTCGCTGTTTGCATATCCTCTCAATGCCGCCATCGCATCATTGTAAATTTCGGGCAGCTGATTTCCGGCTTTGTCAAACTGAGGATTGTCCACCTTTGCCATGATGTTGACATCGATCGAACCGCATCTCATTGCGGCTTTCAGTTCCTGCTGAATTTTTGATTTTTTTGAATCATCGGTTTCGGACAACATCCACAGATATTTTTGTTTGATCGGAGAAGCATCCGGCAGCAGCAGAAAATATTTTGAAAGTTCCGAATCTTCATCAAAATTCTGTGATTTGATTTCTTCAAATTTCTGCTGAACCATTCGGTTGACCAAATTCAGATAATCGGTAATCCGTCTTGCTCTGAAGTCTTCGTCCTTTTTTCCGATCGGTGTATATTCAAGACCCAGTTCGCCATAATAAAATTCTCTCAGCTGTTCGATCACGATATCGTCAACGATAGAAATCACCGAATCAATACCGAAATGAGCAACTTTGACCGGCGTGTCGATCGTAAATCCGATTCCCATAACCGGAATATGAAAAGAGTGGAAGTCCCGATTTTTCATAAAAATAATTTATTCTGTTTTGAATTTCTTGTCAAATCAGGATTCGGATTTTGGCCGTTTCAACTGATTTCGGCTCAAAGATAGTTGATTGAAAAACAGTAAAAGACCCAAATGTATTTTATTTGAAAGATTTAAGAAAAATTTAGGATTCCTGATAGGGTGAAACACCTGATAAAAATTCAGTGCTTTTTTCTGTCGCCCTTTGTTTGAGCGCAGTCACCACTTGTGGAATTGGATCACGAACCGGAAAGGTCAATATTTTTCAGTTCCGTCTTACCCGGCACAACCGTATGAAAAATCAAGGATGTCATTGATGAGATGCAATAAATATTCGGATGATTTTTTTCTGTTTGTTGTTCATCGGATAACCGAGCAACAGATTGGTCATTACAGATGATGACATTCTTCGGTGTCCTGATTTAGTAATTCATATTGGATTGAAACCGTTGTTTGTATCAGTTTTTAAATTAATTAAATTCAAACTCAATCAATTCCGAAATAAAAAAAACCGGAACAGATTTTTGAACTGTCCCGGTCAATGATAAACTAATTAAAATAACACACAAATAATTTTACTGATAATCAATTTATTTTTTGATAACCTTAAAGCTTTGACTGCCGTTTGGTGTAACGATTTTCAAAATGTAAACACCCGCCGGTTTTCCGGAAATATCAATGCTTGCCGAATTCTCGTTCGTACTGATTTTATCGGTTTGAATGATTCTTCCTGAAATATCCATCAGCGAAACTGAGATTTTGTCAAAGTTTTCTTTGGTCATGATATTGATGAGCCCGGTGGTGGGGTTGGGATAAATCTGTGCGATTTTTTCAGGTATATCACTGACAGACATGTGAGTACAATCCAAAATATTTGTGGGTGGCATGTTAAAATCAGCTGTTCCATCCAGGCGGTCGTTGGTGTCTCCCTGGTCGGCATAATACCCCAGGCCTCTTTTGCTGAAAGCTTTCCAGATTTCACATTGATTTTCACCATCGTACAAAAGTTCATCGGCGGCCAAAATGGCATCCCTTCCATCCACAAAACCGGGTTCGCAGGCCTGAAGCTTCAAACCTTCAATCACCAATTGCAAAGCTTTGTTGTTTCCGCCGCTTGTAGCCATAACATTGGGATTGAACCCGTATTTATTGATTAAATTCCAGTTCATTTCCCAAAGCATGGTTGCCCAGACATAGCCCAGCCTGTGTGGAGATTCTTCGTTGGTATAAGTAGAAAGTGTCTCGTAAGTAGAAGGATTTATCGTCATGTCGGTAGAGTAAGCTGTCGGTCTCAAGCCGGCGCCTTCTGAGGTATGATAGGTCAAATAATTACCAAGCCCTCTGGCATCGGTTCCCTGATCGCCTGGTTGCATGGTAAACATCATTCCGAAGAAATCACTCCATCCTTCTCCCATCTGTTCCAGGTTGCCCAGACAAAAGGTAAAGCCTCCGCCGGATAATCGTGCGGAAACGCCATGGCCGTATTCATGCGATATAACGCCATTGTCGAGGGAGCTGTCCTTTCTTTGCAAATCAGGATATTCAAAATCCTGGGGTGGTATTGAACCTTCAAGTGAGCCGGTTTCCAATGCTGAGATAATCTGGTCGCCGTCTTCCTTTGAAATAATGATGGATGATATGTTGATATCCGAGTTCGCATCACCATATCCGGCCATGCCGTATGTACCCGTCTCTGCTCCGATTTCTCCCGGAACATTATTCACTATAACAACGCCCAAAGCACCTGCTGCCTGAGCGTTTGAGGTCTTTTGGACAAAATCACAACTTCCTCTCCTTATAACTGCGATTTTGCCATTGATTTCCCCAGGATTGGTCGCGGCATCACAGCCATCATAAGAATCATTCCCAACATTATTGGTGTCTTCCATTATGGCCAGTTCAGCCGGCATGGGCGTTGGAGGCAAAATGGGACCGAATTCGGCAAAGCCGCCTTTGTAAGTCCCCTGTAAATCTCCTTCGGTAGTTATTTCCAATAAATCATGGATAGGGGCACCCTGGGTGGCAGGTGTAAACAGATAGAACAGCATGACTGCGCTTTCTCCTTCAGGCCAAACAAGACAATAGGCGTTATCCAACTCACCAAGTGATTCGCCGGTTTGTCCCAACACATAAATTCCGTCACCCCCCAGTCCTTCTCCTGTAAAATTATATCCCTGTAAATTAGCGGAAGCCTCGTCAAATCCGTATCTGTAGAATATGTCATGCAAAAGGTTGGTAGAGTAAAAAAGATTGGTAATGGAAGCCTCCATGCTTTCATTGGGATGAGCCGATAAATCCAATGGAAAATCAAAATTCATTGAGCTTCCGCCATCAACGAAATCTTCCACAGCTGGAGTGGGATAACCTCCGTTCATCACTTCTAATAATTTTTCACTGTCGTGGTCATACATTACGGCAACATTATTTCCTCCGGTAATGGTATAATAATTTTCCTGTTCACCTTCCGAATGCCATCCGGCAGGCGAATATTCAGGGAAATGAGGATCGATAAGCAACTCGCGTTCACCGCCCAAAGGTGAGTCTTTGGGAAATGCAAAGACCCTGTACTGAGGTGTTTCTGAGGTTGACAGGCTCTGCTCGTGAACCAAAGTCCTGTCTGCTTCCTGAAGGTTTTTTCTTATTTTCCTGTCGGGATTTGAGAAAGCTTCGTGCGAGAAATCACATTTCAACAGCAAATCATGTTTGTGAAGAACTTCTCCTGTAGAAGCATCTGCTACAAGCAACATGATTTTTTGGTTTCCGTCTGCCGTTACATGGGCAACCAACTGGTAACTCAGGATAAGTTCGTTGGAACTGGTTAAGAAATAAACCAATTGCGGATCATCATGTTTCTTGGGTTGCGACCAACTGCTGTTTGCAAATTTTCCGTCAACTTCACTTTGGTTTTCTTCGAGATGAATAAGAACATAACCGAGTGTATTTGTAGCGATTTCGGCAATCTGATTGGCTGCAATCCCAATGTTGCTTTTGTGTGTCATTTGATTCAGCCCGTCAATAAATTTGCCCTGAACGGATTTTATTTTTCCATTTTTCAAAGCCACCGAAATGTGGCTGTTGTAAACAGGAATTCCATTATAAGTTTGCTTGAAATAATTGTACGTAATGTCTGAATTCTCAGATTTGAATGCATCTGTGTTTTTTAAATTTCCAAAGTCAGAGAGATTTACTTCCCGACCCGAGTTCCTCATGAAATCATAAATTTCTGAGGGCTCGGCGATTTTTAGTTGCGCAAAACAAAGAGTTGTGCCCAACATAAAAATCAGCAATTTTAAAATAGAGTTTTTCATTGTTTGTAAGATTTTTGATTAACAAAGCGAAATAATGGATTAATCAAAAAAATCACTTAAAAATTGGAGTGACAAAAAGGTGACAATTGGATGCAAGGCATGCAGTCAATTGATATTGTGTTGATTGCAAAAAGTAAGCTTTTGTGTTTTGATTTCTTGATTGATAATAAAACAATGAAGGGAATTAAGCATCAATAGACTTCTATGGTAACTTTTTCAATTTTGTTTAGCAAAGATTGAGGCGTATCGTCTTCAGAAGCGTTCAGTTTGTCTTTCACCCGTCGCCAGGTTACTCTGACCGAATTGGGTGAAACGCCAAGCGTGTCGGCCATTCTTTTGGTAGAAAGTCCAATTTTTACAAGCATCAGGAAACGCAGTTCGGAGGCAGTGATTTTGGGCTGCATTTCCCGTATTTTCAGGATAAATTCAGGATAGAGTTTATCAAATCCCGAGAGAAAATGAGACCAGTCTTCATCGGTCAGAATGGAGGTATTCCTGAGTTCAGTAAGCGTTCTGGCCAATTCGGTTTTTTTGTCATCATGAAATTCCTGCAGTTGCTGCAGTTCGGTGACGATCCTGTTTATCAGTTGATTTTTTTCATTGATCTTAGTGAGGAATTGCTCCACGTCTTTTCGTGCCTGTCTGAGCTCGGCTTCAACTTTTTCTTTTTCGAGTTCCATGATCTGACGGTTGGCAAAAAAGATCTGTTTTTCCTTTTTCTTTTTCATTCGTGTGAAATACAGCAAAAGAAATCCGGTGAGCGCAATAACAAAAATGGCAGAAATCGCTATGCCGTATCGTAGTTTCATTTTTTCCTTTTCTTTTTCCCGCATGGCTTTTGTCTCAGCTTCCTTTTTATCAAACTCATACTGCATTGTGGTTTCGGTAAGTTTCCGGGTGTTTTCTTCGTTGATCAAACTGTCTTTGTACACTGTAAACATTTTGTGGTTTTCATATGCTTTTTTAAAATTACCCAATGCACTGTCTGCTTTTGAAAGGTATTTATAAGCATCTCTCATTCCATCTTTAGCACCTGTTTCCTTGTGCAGCAAAAGACCTTCTTGCAACCATTTTTTTGCTTCTTCAGCCTGGTTTAGTTCAATATAAACTGCTCCGATTCCGTTATCACAAGAAGCAATTCCACCCTTGTCTCCTATGGTTTCAAATATTTTCAAGGCGTCAAAATAGTATTTCAGTGAAGAGGTGAAGTCAGACTGTGCATAATAAACAGTTCCAATACCCATATTGCTATAAGCAATTCCAGATTGGTTTCCTATTTCTTCAGCGACTTTTAAAGCAGCCGAATAATTCTTGAGGGCATTTGGAAAATCATTTTGTTGTTTATATGCATCTGCAATCATGCGGTGTGCAAATAAAATCACTTCTTTGCTCTTAAGTTCTTTGCCGATATTCAGATAAATATTCAGATTTTTTAAAGCAGCTGAAAAATTACCCTGTGTTAAATATACCTGACCTATTTTCAGGCGACTAAAACCTATACTTTTTTTGTCATTTATTTCTTCAGATATCTTTAGTGATTTATAAAATTCATTAAGGGCTTCAGGATAATTCCCCAGATAACCATAGACATCTCCAATGAGAGTCAGTGCATTGGCGATATAATGTTTATCATTTAATTCTTTAGCCGTTTCCAGGCTGTTTTTATAATTTTCAAGTGCCTTTGTTGTATTGCCCTGATAGATATACACTTCTCCTATATTCTGATAAACCCTTACTACTTCCTTTTTATTGCCCATATTTTTATAAAGATTTATGGCTATGCTATCGTTTTTTAACGACTCAGTAAAGTTGCCCTGTAATTTGTTTATCTGACCGATTCCGCTGTAAATCCCTGCCAATCCAAACTGGTCACCTGCTTCTGTTACCGGTTTTATTGCAGTTTCAAAATATTTGATGGCTTGGGGATAGTTGCTCATATCCGAATAAGTAATCGCAATATTGGCATAAACCCTGCCTACCCATTGTTTATTTCCTGTTTCTTTAAAGATTTTCAGAGCGGCAAAATAACTTTCCAGCGCTGATTCTCTTTCAAGTTTTTGTGACTGTCCGTTCCCCAAATTATTGTAAGACCTTGCCATTCCTTCTTTGAAACCGATTTTTTGTGCCAATGCCAATCCCTTTTGGGCATAATCAATACAATCGTCATTTTCGTTAATCCGCCAGCCGGCGTATTCGCTCAAGCGGTTGAGTGTCATTACTCTGCCTGTATCTGTCTTGACTTTGGATAATTCAAGTTGCAGTGAATCAATGCGTTTTTGCTGAAAATCTTGGGCGAAGGTCAGCCCGATAACAAAAAATGCAAATAACAGAGTTAATGGTTTTGTTCTCATGATAGAGGTTGAATGATGCCAAAATTAAACATTCTATATTCATTCTAAATGAGTTGTGATTGTTTTTTTTGAATTTATTTTAAAATCATTCTTGTAATTTGCCGGAAAACTCCTCATACACGAGGTGGATCTTTTTAATGGTTAAAAACATAAAACTGCATCCCTTGTGTGTATAAAACCGATTATTCCGGTTACTGTTGGTTCGCATTGGTTTCAATTTGGTTTCACACATTTAAGAAAATTCACTGTTTTCTGTTTTTACAATTCTATAATCTTAAGCTCCAATCATATTTGATTTCAGTTTCCGAAATGTTTACAGGGCTGCCGTCCGGATACGAAATTCGCTTTGTCCGGTTGCCCTGTGTATCTTATTCATTTAGTGATATTAAGGATCTCACCGTTATAATCCGGTACGGTTTGAATTAAATGATCATACGAATCATAAGTATATAAGAAATTTATGTTTATTTCTCAAAAGAGTATAATTCAAAGCATTCATTTTATTCTTTTCGTGTTTTTAATTTATCATTCAACCAACCCATAATCAATTCTGTAGCGTTGGGTTTATCTTGAATGTACTGGTGGCCTGCCTTGCCTCGTTCTTCTCTCATTACTTCATTCTGAATCAGTTCGTCCATTTTTCTGAAGAAATCATTTTTGTCCGAATAAGCCATGGCAGCACCCGAATAAACCAAATCTTTTGCTTCAAAATAATGATTGTAATTCGGCCCGAAAATCAGTGGAACGCCAAAAACAGCCGGTTCCAAAGTATTGTGAACACCGGTTTTTGTGAAGCCGCCACCTACATACGAAATATCGGCATAGGCATAAATCTTTGTCAGCAAGCCCATTGTGTCCACTATCAGCACTTCGGCATTTTCCAATTCATTTTCATTCATTCGGGTGTAGCGAAGTGTTTTTTTCTTCAGTTTTAAAATCAGCTGTTGAATTTGTTTTTCGTCAATATTATGCGGTGCGAAAATCACTTTCCAGTCCGATGGAAGTTGGCAGTTGATGTAATCCGCCAGGATTATTTCATCTTCCGGCCAACTGCTGCCCACAACGATTAAACCTGAATTTTCTTTGAATTTTTCCACAAAATCCAGTTTGGGCGCTGAATCCAGAATTTCTTTCACCCGGTCAAAACGAGTGTCGCCGGAAACGGTGACTTGCTCAATATGAATGGAATGCAATCGTTTTTTGGAATCTTCATCCTGCACAAAAAAATGAGATATGCCCGAAATGACTTTTCTGAACCAACAACCATAACCTCTCAAAAACAAGCTGTCCTCCTTGATGACAGCAGAAATGACAATCACCGGAATTCTGTTTTTTTTCAATCGGTTCAGCAGATTGTACCAATATTCATATTTGACCAAAATCAAAATTTCGGGATGAAGCGAGCGGATCAGTTTTTTTGAATTTGAAATTGTATCGATCGGCAGATAAAAAATATAATCTGCGCCTTTGTAATCTTTTTGAACTTCATAACCCGAGGGCGAGAAAAAGCTCACCGCCAGTTTGTGGTTCGGATAATCGGTTCTGATTTTTTCCATCAGCGGCCGGCCCTGTTCAAATTCGCCCAAAGAAGAGCAGTGAACCCAGATGATGCGGTCGTCTTTTGAAACCGACTTCAGCATTTTTGATTCCCAGTTTCGGCGGCCGTCCGAAAACAGTTTTGCCTTCGGATTGAAGACAGATGCAATTGAAACCGCAGTTCCGTATATTGAAATGAACAAAGTGTACAGGTATTGCATTGGGAATTTATTCTTTTTTGTACAGCATTTTTTTTAGTTCTTCGGTTGTGATACAAATATCGAAACCTTTGTTCAGCAAACCTTTGATAAGAATTTTATCGCCCGTCCATATTTTATGACCGGTATGGAAATGAAGTGAAACAAAAGGCGCATCATCAATGTCGTATATAAGTTCAATTGATTTAGGCTTATTTTCCAGGGAAACACTCTTTGAGCAGATTACTGAAATCTTTGCTGTAAGTTTATTCAATTCTTCGTGAATGTATTTTTTGGATTTATCTGTGTAGCGCATTATTTCTGAAAGATGTTCTTCTATTTCTTCAAAAAGATAATCCGGAGCAAGAAATTGAATTTTACTTTTTGTGTTCAGGATTTTTGAAATTGCTCCTTTGGGATTGTAAAGTCCACTGATAAGAATATTACTGTCGGCTATAACTATCATAATCCAACCCCATTTCTTTAAACATTCTTTTTGTAATGCTTTTGTTCACTTTTTTTGATAATTTCATAATTGCTTCATCGATTTCCTCTTCAGTATAATCTACAATTTTCCTTTTGGGAACGCGTTCTATATCCATTCCCATTTTTTTGGCAACGTTCAGAAGCAAATCCAAATCTTCTTTTTTGGCTTTCTTTACTATCAGGGTCTCCATACCGAAAGATTTATATTCACAAAGATAGTCAAAAACCCATAAATCTTTTACCATTTATACTGATTCACTACATTTGCTCAAAATTTGTTTAGCAATGCGTAAATTACAAATGGTTGATTTGGGGGCACAGTACCGAAAAATCAAAAATGATATAGATGAATCGATTCAGTCAGTGATTGATTCGTGTGCATTCATCAACGGACCTGAAGTGAAAAATTTTCAGGCCGAATTGGAAGAATATCTGAATGTAAAAAATGTGATTCCATGCGGAAACGGGACAGATGCGCTTCAGATCGCACTGATGGCGCTGGATCTGAAACCCGGCGACGAAGTGATCACTGCAGATTTTACATTTGCTGCTACCGTTGAGGTGATTCATCTTCTCGGTTTGAAATCAGTTCTGGTTGATGTGGATTACGATACTTTCCTGATCGATCCGGATCAGATCAGAAAGGCAATTACACCAAAAACAAAAGCGATCATTCCGGTTCATCTTTTTGGTCAGTGCGCCAATATGGATGAGATCATGAAGATTGCAAACGAACACAATCTTTTTGTGGTGGAAGATACCGCACAGGCAATCGGAGCAGATTACAAAGGAAACAAGGCGGGCACCATCGGACATATCGGTGCGACTTCGTTTTTTCCGTCAAAAAATCTGGGATGCTACGGTGACGGCGGCGCGCTCTTTACCAATGACGATGCGCTTGCACACCGTTTGAGAGGAATTGTCAACCACGGTATGTACAAGAGATATTATCATGACGAAATCGGAGTCAACTCAAGACTGGACAGCATTCAGGCGGCCATACTGAGGGTGAAACTTCCGCATTTGAATGAATACAGTTCAGCGAGAAGAAAAGCAGCTGAATATTACAATCAGGCGTTTGCAGGAATTTCTGAATTGAAAATACCGGGTATGGCGGCTGATTCAAACCATGTATTCCATCAGTACACACTGAGAGTAACCAACGGAAAAAGAAATGAGCTGAAAGGATTTTTGGAATCAAAAGGAATTCCGGCGATGATTTATTACCCGGTTCCTTTGAGAAAACAAAAAGCTTATGATACCGGCGGTTATCACGATGAGGATTTTCCAAATACCAACAAACTGATTGACGAAGTTTTGTCGCTGCCGATGCATACCGAGTTGGATGATGAGCAGTTGGAATTTATCACATCTTCGGTTAAAGAATTTTTTAATTAATCATAACCCTTCAAGGGTTTCAAACCCTTGAAGGGTTAAACAGTTCAAATGAAAGTTCAATTTATATCAGTTATGATTTTTCTTTCCGGTTTTGTTTTCGGACAGAAAGAACTTTGCCGTACCGATATAATGAACGGACAGGAATTAACCGATGAAAATAAAATTGATTCTTATCTGAAATACAATTTCTCAGATTTATGGTTGCAGACCGATGAACAATTTGTTTATGGAATCATTGGAGAAGAATATGAGAAAATTTCAATCAAAATAATAAGTGTTTCAAAAAATTTATCGCAGCCCAATGAATACTATGTTTACGGGAAATCAATGGTAGAGGCAAATGTTTGTGAATTTGTCGGTAAAATTTCAATTACAAAAATTCAGGAAGCAAAAAATCAGCGTTTTGGTGTGGATGATGAATACAAAGGAAAAACCGATAAACAAGGATTTTTGACTGCCGAGTATGAGTTTTATGAAAATAACAAACAGTCGCATTCCGGAGTTTTTAAGGGACAACTTCAAACCAAATGGTATCTGACGGATAGCGCAATGAAATACAATGATTTGGATTCGGTGTCTGACGGATATTTTAACAATGCTTTTGTCGGAATCTGGAAAATGTATAATTCAAAACTTGAAAAGATTTGTCATTGGGGAGATTACAGAGTGCCGAATGTGGATTGTGATTTTGACATTGGCACAGCTGAATTTAATGTTGACGCAGAAAAATATTCAGGAAAAGGTTGGCTAGATGTTATATTAAAAAATAGAATGCCACACGGAGGAGAAGTTATTCAAAACAAATCTGACGAACCTGTAAAACATTGGTGGGAATAATTAATTGAAAAAATACAGCATTTTTAAAGCGCCCAACTTTGTTAGGTATTTCTTTTTGTCAATATCTCAGAAAATGATAATTTCATCTGCTTGATTTCTTAAATTCATATATTTACCATGTTAAAAATGCAGGTAAATACCTTTAAACAATGGTTATGAAAAAAGTTTTTATTATTTTACTCCTTACTCTTCCGCTTTTTGGATTTTCGCAACAATCAGAATTAGACGTTCAACTTCTGGAAGTCAATGTCGGGCCCGGCTCTAAACCTGTTGGTTTTTATGAATTTCAGGAGGATGTGTTTTTTACCGCCAATGATGGGGTCAATGGCAGAGAATTGTGGAGAGCCAACGGAGGCGAGCCACTGATGGTCTATGATTTGGCACCTGGAGCGGAAAGTGCATTTAATGACAGTAATAGAGACTGGTGTTTGGTCGGAACAGAATTTTTTCTATTTTCAACTTTAGACAATGGTTTTTGGAAAAGTGATGGAACTGAAGCGGGAACGGTAAGGTTATTTACAAAGGCTACTCCTCAATTCATAAGCTATTATGCCGAACTTAATTCAATGATATATTTTGCTTATGATGACGATGTTCACGGCGTTGAACTATGGAAGACCGATGGAACTCCGGAGGGTACGGTATTGGTAAAAGATATCAATCAAGGTTCTGCTAAGGGAATCTATTCAAAGATGATCAACTTTAAAGGTCACCTTTATTTTTTTGCAAATGACGGTACACATGGAACGGAGTTGTGGAGAAGTGACGGCACCGCCTCCGGTACTTATATGTTAAAAGATATAAATCAAGGCCAGGCAGATGGTGCTGTAATTTCAGGTGATTTCCTGGTGACTAATGATTATCTTTTCTTCTATGGGTTCACAAACGGGTTTGGTCGGGAATTATGGGTGACTGACGGTACTGAAGTGGGAACGCGGATGGTAAAAGATATTAATCCGGGAGGATTAAGTTCCACAGAATCAGGAACGGGTTTATTGGGCGCAGCCGGAAATGGATTTATTCTATTCAGAGCTATGGATAGTCAGAATTCAATAGGAAAATTATGGATTTCTGACGGAACTGAGAATGGGACCAAGTTGGTGTATGATTTTGCCGGCGGTTTTGGAATTGAACCCCTTTGGTACATGCCTTTCGGAATAGTTGAATTTAACGGTAAATTCTATTTTGAGGCAGATGGAGGAGACTTGGTCTATAAATTATGGGTTTCAGACGGGACAACAGAAGGAACTTATCAGTATACGGATATGAATCCGGGTCATGATGAATATTATGACAAGCCCGCAATTTATAATGGGAGCATGTACTTTATTGAACATAATATCAGAAAAAATATTTATATAACCGAAGGTTTGGATGTACGCATATTTCTTAATTGGCCGACTCAGGATAATGTGTTTGAATTTTTGCCGTTAGATGACAAAATTTACCTTTCCGCCCGTCAGGATTCCTATTTTGATGGAGAACTAATGACATGTAAGGAAGGTAACCAGGATTTGAGAGTAATGAGAATTAATACCACATTCAACAGTAACTCGGCTCATTTTTATAATTTCGATGAAAAAGTTATATTTTTTGCCAACAGTGATGGAATAAGGAAATTGCATATTACTGATGGGACCCCGGAAGGAACGCACATCATCAAAAAAGATCCTGACTTTGGCATCGATCAGAATCATGATGCACGGTTATACCGTGTGGGAGAAAATTTATTTTTTGCGAGTAACGCCAACCAGCCAAAACTGGTGAAGACAGACGGAACTCCCGAAGGTACTGGTCTTTTATTGGACGCATCAGAAGGAGCTCCGCCTATAATAGGTCTCCAAAACTATGGGAAACATAATGGGATTTTCTACTTCAATGCCCGACATAGTGGGACGCCACTTGATTTATTCAGGTCAGACGGCACGCCGGAAGGAACCTACAGAGTTAAAAACCTGTCAGGGTCTCCCGATATAGATTCTTTTATCTTAAGTTATGAAGAATGGAACGGCTATCTTTATTTCTCAGGCGGCTTGGATGATAAAGTATATCCATACCAGACTGGTACCTATGGAATTTGGAGAACTGACGGAACTGAAGCAGGAACAGAATTTGTGATACAGGTGCCGGATGCCGGATTGTTTGATTCCGGGCCAACGTCGTTGAGAGCAGTAAATGATAAGCTGTTTTTTGTGAAAAGGGAATATGATCAGGCCAGTTACGGACCGTCAACCGTATATGTGACTGATGGTACCCAACAAAATATACTGAAACTATGGGGATGGGACGGTAATGTAATTGACAGTTACAAAGCTTATGCAAATTTAGTCAGATTTGGGGACAAGGTGTTTTTCAGCTCCCGAACTCCTCAGGGAATGTCAGGATTCGAAACCATTATTGTTTCTGACGGAACTGTCCTAGGCACTCACCCTATCGATACAAATTTGGGATTCAACGGGATTCGTCATGTGACCAAATGTGGGAATTCTGTTTATTTTCTTGTCGCGCCCAGCGGTGGGATAGATAATGGAGATATTTGGAAGACAGACGGAACGCCTGAGAATACAACTCAGATCACTAATTATGTAGTTGACAGAGTGTCAGGAATTTCCTGTTATAAGGGAAAATTGGTTTTTGTAGAATCATTTGCATATAGAGACCAGTTCGGGGTTTCTTCCGATTCGGGAGTGTTTTATGTGAAAGTGACAACTGAGGATGGATATGATATAAATAATTATGAAGGACTAAAAAGTATTTTTGCAGGTGAAGAAGAAAATCTGTATTTTACTATATATAACAGAAAACGCGGTAATGAGCTATACGGAGTCGATGCCTCTTTGGTTTTGAGTACCGATGAAATCAATGAAGCTCTTGATAAAGATTCAGCAGATATCCTTTTATTTCCAAATCCCGCTGAAAATGAAGTCAATCTGAAAACTGCCGACAATTCCAAAATTCGGCAGATTCAGGTTTACGATCTTACAGGAAGACTAAATGAAATTATTCTAAGGAATTCTGAAGAAATCCAAATAAATCTCGTCAACTACAAATCGGGTATCTATATCCTGAAAATAAAAACTGATAAAAATGCAGTATCGAAAAAGTTGATTGTGAAATAAAGATATTTATTATAAACCCGGGTGAGGTTTCTAATCCTACTCCGAATTTGATTCAAAATACATAGTATCGAAGAACTGATGGTGTTTTATAAAGTTGATGGGATTCAGGTTTAATGAAATGCTTGAAATTGGAATTTTATAGAAGCAGGTTAAAAAATCTATAATCCTTATAAAATCTATTGATAAAACTTATCTTTGAAACCCTTAAAAAATTAAAGTCTTGAACAAAAAAATCTTAGTCACAGGCGGACTCGGCTACATCGGATCACACACGGTGGTTGCATTGCAGCAATCCGGTTATGAAGTGGTCATCATCGATGATTTGTCAAATTCAGAACTTTTTGTATTGGACAGAATTTCTGAAATCACCGGGATCCAGCCTGATTTTCATCCGATCGATTTGAAGGAAACCGAGGCGGTCAATGATTTTTTTGAAACTGCCAAAATTGACGGTGTCATCCATTTTGCAGCACACAAAGCGGTGGGAGAAAGCGTTGAAAAACCGCTGATGTATTTCAGAAACAATATTCTGGGACTGGTCAATGTGCTGGAAGCAATGAAGAAAAATTCGATCGACAATTTTATATTCAGTTCATCCTGTACGGTTTATGGTCAGGCTGACAAGATGCCAATCGATGAAAACGCTCCGATCAAAAAAGCAGAATCGCCTTATGCAAAGACCAAACAGATGGGTGAGGAGATACTCGAAGATTTTGTAAGCGCGTATGACAAAAATGTGATTTCGCTTCGGTATTTCAATCCGGTGGGCGCACATCCTTCTGCGCTGATCGGCGAACTGCCGAAAGGAATTCCAAACAATCTGGTTCCTTTTGTGACCCAGACGGCAGCCGGAATCAGAGAACAGCTTTCTGTTTTTGGAGATGATTATCCGACCCGCGACGGAACCGCCATCCGTGATTATATCTATGTCTGCGATCTGGCAGATGCGCATGTAAAAGCTTTGAACCGTCTGCTTGAGAAGAAAAACAGTGAACCGCTTGAGGTGTTCAATCTCGGCACCGGCGTAGGTTCAACGGTTTTGGAAGTGATCAAAACTTTTGAAAAAGTCAACGGACTCAATTTAAATTACAGAATTGTCGGCAGAAGGGCAGGTGATATCACAGAAGCTTTTGCAGACAACCGAAAAGCGGCCCGGGAATTGGGCTGGGAACCAAAAACCTCACTTGACGAAAGCATGAGAACTGCCTGGGAATGGCAGAAGACGCTTTGATTGATTTTCAAAAACTTTCACCGATTCTGCTTAACTTTGGCTAAACCGCAACTGAGGTTGGTCAAATCCAAATAAAATTATGAAAGTCAGAATTGTTACCATTGGCGATGAAATCCTGTTTGGCCAGATCTTTCCGAAAAACCAAAATTTAAATGAAATTATTTAGATATCTGTTTTGTGTGGTTATGTTTATGTGTTTTTTAATTCCTGTTCTCAAATTAGGCGGAATTGAAGTTTCTGCATTAAAAAATTTGTTTGGTGCATTTTTTTATGAGAGACTCTTTTTTGGATATATTGGTGGAAATATAATTCTATCTCTTTGGATTTTATTCTGTTCCAAATTTAAGAAAAAGGAAAAAGAACATTATGTGTTTATGATGTTTTCTCTTCCTCTTTATAACATATATTTAATCTTAAAAAAATTATAAAATGACCAAAACTTTTGAAGAACTGAAACTCTATACCTTTGACCGGATAAAAGATGAATTTATTGGTGAAATCGGAACTGATAAAAGGATGAAATACGAACAGGAATTGCAGCTTGAAGTCTTGGGAGAATTGATCCGTAAAATTCGACTTGAAAGAAATCTGACTCAGGAAGAATTGGGGAAATTGATTGGTGTGCAAAGAGCTCAGATTTCCAAACTTGAGAACAATACAACAAATGTAACTCTGGAAACAATCCTGAAAGTTTTTGGCGCATTAAAAGCCAGAGTGAACTTCAGTGTTGAACTTTTAAATAAAGATTTACAGATTGCGGAATAGAAAGATTGGGAGAAAACCACGAAAATTGATTTTCAAAAACATTCACCGATTCTGCTTAACTTTGGCTAAACCGCAACTGAGATTGGTCAAATCCAAATAAAATTATGAAAGTCAGAATTGTTACCATTGGCGATGAAATCCTTTTTGGACAGATTGTAGATTCAAATTCGGCATTTATTGCACAGCAGCTGAATCGGATCGGTCTGGAAGTCGATGAAATCATTTCAATTCATGACCGGCATACACTGATTGTTGAAAGCCTTCAGAAACTTTGTCCCGACAGCGATCTGATCATCATGACCGGCGGACTCGGTCCGACCAATGACGATCTGACCAAAAAAGCGCTTGCCGATTTTATCGGTTCCGAAATGGAAATTGACCCATCGGTTTTGGAAGAATTGGAGAAAAGATTAAAGAAAATCAATCTTCCGATGAACGGTCTGAATCACGACCAGGCGCTGCTGCCAAAAAAATCGTCTGCGCTTCATAATCCGCTTGGAACCGCGCCGGGAATCTGGACTGAATACAACAATTGTGTGATCATCAATCTGCCGGGAGTTCCTTTCGAAATGAAAAATCTGATCAAAATCGAAGTGATCCCGAGACTTCAGAAGAAATTTGACCTTCCGTTTGTGATTCATCATTTTCTGGCGATTTCAAATTTTCCCGAAAGCCAGTTGGCGATTGCAATCTCGGATTGGGAAAATCACTTGCCCGAAAATCTGCATCTTGCCTATCTGCCCGAAAGAGGAAAGGTGAAACTCAGGATTACGGGCAAAGACAATGACAAAATCAAACTTCAGAAACAAATCGATACCGAAGTTGAAAAGCTGATTCCGCTGCTTGGAAATCATCTGGATTCTTCCGTCAGCGGTGCCACCGAAGAAGTGCTTGGCAGCAAACTGAAAGAAGCCGGACTGACGATCTCCACCGCCGAAAGCTGTACCGGCGGAATGATAGCTCATCTGATCACATCCGTACCCGGAAGTTCAGGCTGGTACAAGGGTTCGGTGGTTTCCTATTCGACAGAAATCAAAGAATCACTGCTCGAAATTCCAAAAGAACTGATTGAAAAACACACGGTTGTCAGCGAAGAAGTTGCCGCAGAAATGGCAAAATCTGCAGTCAGAAAACTGAATACGGATCTCGCAGTTTCAACCACCGGTGTGGCCGGCCCGGCAAAGGGAGAGGACGGAAAGGAAGTGGGAACGGTTTGGATTGCGGTAACCGACGGAAATTCTGTTTTGACAAAAAATTATTTCTTTCCCTATCTCGAAAGAGACGATTTCATCCTTCAGGTTTCAAAACTGGCAATGCTGAAAGTGATTGAATTTATCAAAAATCATTCGAAAAAATAATTCAGCATTTGCACTTTTCACGGCTCCTTCTTTCCATATCCCGATTTCTGAACGGATAGATTTTCAGTCCGAAATAAAAATCAGCGCCATGCAGTTTTTTGTGCGGAATCAGCATCGGCAATACATTTTCACTTCCGATAATCAGCGGTCCGAATCTGAAAAATGCACCAAACTGAAGATTTTGATATTCATAAGCAGAAATCGAAAAACCGTAAGCCATTTTATGAATCGAATACAGATAGGACAGATTGATGATGTTGCTGCGCCTCAGACTGTTTTCAAAAATCGGTGTGCGCTGTATCCAGTCGAGGCTCAAATACTGTTCTGCCGAAATGCTTTTGCTGACATTGAAATGAAGCGCAGTCGGTAAACCGATTTTGAATTCGTTTGAAATCAGAGACTGTTCGGGATTACCGTATATTTCCTGACTGATAATCTGTGCAAACTGCTCCGGATTTTCAAATTCAACTTCTAACGCCGGATTGTTGGTGTACTGAAAATCATCACCGATAAACCGATGTACAAAACCGTCAAAAGTGACCGAACCGACATCGAGCAGATTCAGACCCATCTTGAAATTATAGGCCTGATCGTATTCGCCAAAATCAACCACCGCCATACCGATATCGACGCCAAAACCCTTTCCGTTCTTTTTGTATTTGTAGCGGTCATTTTCAAAATCATATCCGGTCGAATAAGCAGCTTCAACATCAAAATTTGAGACATACAGATTTTTGATATTTCGGGTTGAATCTTCAGGATCGGGAACAAATTCTCGTCTCATCAGCGCATTTTTACGGTTTTTGATTGTATAGGCATCATTTCCGGAAAGATATTTCAGATTGACGCCGACCACCCAGAAATTTTCTGAAGACTGAAAAATATCGGCAGAGAGATTCAGACCGATTTCTGTCCAGTTCATAAAAGAGGTTTCAAAAGCACCGAGATTATACAGCACCGGCTCGTCAATCTGCTGATTGGTGTATTTCAGATAATTATCGACTTTGACAATCGAAGTCTGTGTTCTGAGTTTTGAAAACAATCCGGCCGAAAAATTTCTTTCGCCCAATTTGAAATTAAACGAAAACGAAGGCCCCATCAGTTCCGAACTGAAATGAAATCCGGTTTGGTCATGATTGTAATAATCCCAGACTTTCTTTGTGTTTTCGCCGGTTATGCCGTGTTTGATATCTGCTTCTTTGACATCACCGCCGGCCAGACCGAGCAGACTTGATTTTGAAATATAACCGTAACGATTTTGAATAAAAACATCTTCTGAAATCAGATTGAGATCCCACTGATTCGGATTCAGAAACGGCTGGGTGGGAGAGATGCCAACCGCACTGATGCCGCTGTACGGGTCGTTGCTGAAGATATAAGGATCCTGTGATTTTAACCGGACAGTCAAAATCACAAAAACCGACAGTATATAGAATCGAAAAGACATATCCGCAGCCAACCTGAAATTAAAACGGTCTTTGGCTGAGATTATTTTAATTTTTTGAATTAAAAAAGCCCGAAACATTTCGGGCTTTTTGTATTTTGTAATGTTTTGAATTAATCAAAATCCTGGTTGGTGCCGACTTTTGCGCTTTGCACGTTGAGTGCTCCGTTTGTCGGAATTGAATTTCCGTTTCCAAGAACAAAGGCAACGATGGATAGATTTTGTGCGTTTGTTACAATTGACGGAAGCGGATATGTTCTTTCCCAGGACCAGACAGAACCTTCTGCTACTGCATCCTGAGGAATTGCGTCACCGTAAATATCGGTATATGCTTTCAGCAGTACGTGTTCCTGCGGAAAATCAGGGATCGGGTTCGGCATACTTGCATAATTGTATGCCGGATCGCAATTTACGATGGTTGAACCGCTGAAATAATTTGCCTGATTGTGAGACAATCCGTCTTCGATCAGATAAACCACCAGTTTTGGATTTGTAATATTGGCTGACGCAAAGCCAACTTTCACTTTCATTGTCAGGTTGTTTCCGCTCAAAGAAGAGTTGATTGACAATCCCAGCGGAGCATTTTGATTCAGGTAGGGATCAACCTGATCATGGAAAAACTGACGGTCATTCGGGCAGGGAGCCACATTTTGATTTTGATCAACTTTGACAATCCGGTTGAATTGACCTGCCGGTGCGCCTCCTGTATTGTAAAAAGCAGAACTCATCATTTCTACTGCATGTTCATATAGCCAAGGATCTGTAGGGTTTCCGGGTGTATGGATTGCAACCGGAATGATGTTCGGGCTGTAATCTGTAAGATAGTTTGTGATGGTAATCATCCTCGGACAGTATCCGCACCAGGTGCCGGTATAATCCTCAAGCAACAGCTTTTGGGTGTAGGCAGACGGGATAACATCGGTTGATGAAAAAGTCTTGACCGCACTGGTTTTTCCGTCAAAAACACCGTAAACTTCGTTGTGATCGTTGGCTTCAGTCGGAACAAAAGTGTTTCCGTTGATTTCAACACCGTTCACATAAAAAGCACTTGAAGCACTTACATCACCGTCGATACTCGACATAAGCTGAAAGCTGATTTCGCTTCCAACAGGAACTGAGCTGCTGCTCAAAATCAAATCAAGTGAGGCGTCGCCCACTTCTTCCTCCGTCCCGCAGCTGATCATCAGACCGGCGGACATAATCATTAAAATGAAAAGATGTGTTAGTTTATTTATTTTTTTCATAGAAAGAAATTCTAAATTTGCTAATTTAGCGCAAAATTAACACACAATTAATTAATTATGGCAAAAAAATTATTTTCAATCCTGCTTCTTACAGCAGCGGTTTCCTTTTCGTTCGGTCAGGAATCCCGTTTTCCGGATATGATTTTGTCCGATCTTGACGGCAACAAAGTAGATATCAAAGCACTGAGTCAGGATGGTCCGGTTGCAATTTCGTTTTGGGCAACCTGGTGCGGTCCCTGTATGCTTGAACTGAATGCGATCAACGAAGTAATCGATGACTGGGTGGAAGAGACAGGTGTCAAATTCTATGCGATTTCAATCGATGATTCAAAGACCGTCAACAGAGTGCGTCCGATGGTCAACGGAAAGGGATGGGATTTTAACATCCTGCTAGACACCAACAATGAGCTGAAAAGAATGTTGAATTTTTCAACTCCTCCTTTTTCGCTGGTTGTGAAAAACGGTGAGATCGTATATCAGCATTTGGGATACCAGCCCGGAGCCGAAGACGAGTTTTTCGAAAAAATAAAGGAGCATTCCAATTAATCAGAATTAATTTTAGAGACACATGAGAAAAATATTAGGAACACTTACGGCTGTATTTTTGGTTTCAGCAACTGCATTTGGACAGGTTGAAGTGGGAGGCGGAACTTTTTCGGGAGGAATTGAATCCACTTCGCAGTGGTACCAGTCAGATGAAGACTTGGGAATTGACCAGCCAAAAGACCCTTTCCGGTCAAATAACTACATACGGCTTGATTACAATTACGGGAAATTTTCTGCAGGCCTTCAGTACGAAGCCTATCTGCCAACAGCACTGGAAGGTTATTCGCCGCGGTTCAACGACAATAAAATTGCCACTTATTATATCAACTATAAAGGCGAACAGCTCGATATAACCGCGGGTTATTTTTACGAGCAGTTTGGCAGCGGTTTGATTCTCAGAAGCTGGGAAGACCGTCAGATCGGTATCAACAATGCAATCAAAGGGGTAAAGGTTGCCTATACGCCAAATGATTATACAACCATCAAAGCTTTGATCGGAAAAAACAGACTTGGATTTGAAACAACCGAAGGAACTTTGGGTGGATTGGACATTGAAACCAATCTGATGAGGCTGTTTAACAAAGAGAGTCTTTCCAATGCAGTGACTGCAGGATTCAGCTATGTGGGTCAGAATGAAAAATACACCGGTCCGATTGAGGATTTTCCGCAGAATTACAACAATTATTCTGCAAGACTGGGTTATTCGGGCAATTCGGGTATTTATGCAAATGCAGAATATGTTTACAAAGGAGAGCGTCCGCTGATCAGTGGGGGACAGCCTTCTGAAAAGTATTATGACGGAAATGCGTTTTTGTTCAATCTCGGATATTCAACCAAAGGTTTTGGGATCAATACTACTTTCAGAAGACTTGAAAATATGGGGATCTACGGTGAAAGAGACATGAGCGATCCGGCATTGAATTCGTACAACGAAGCCATTGTCAATTATCTGCCTGCACTCACCAAACAGCATGATTATCTTTTGACCAATATATATGTGTATCAGTCACAGCCCAACATTGATTTCAACACCCATGAGGTTGGTGAAATCGGCGGACAGGTAGATATATTCTATAATTTCAAGAAAGGAACCGCACTCGGTGGTCAGTACGGTACCAAACTGGCGGTGAATGCATCTTATTGGAACGGGCTGAATGCAAAATTTGACAATGACATGAATTACAAAACCAATTTCTTTGATTTTGGGCGTAAATTCTTTCACGATGTGAATTTTGAAATCAATAAAAAATGGACACCCAAATTTTCATCGATCATCACCTATATGCATCAGTATTATGACAAGGCGATCGTTGAAGGCGGAAACTACTCACACATCATTGCAAATGTGGTGGTCGGCGATTTTCTGTACAAATTCAATACAAACAATTCGGTTCGTTTCGAATTGCAGCATCTTCAGACAAAAAGAGACAAAAAGAATTGGGCGGCAGCACTGGTTGAGTATAATTTGAACCAAAAATGGAATTTTTACGTAGGTGACAATTACAACTACGGAAATGATGACAAAGACAAGAGGTTCCATTATTATATGGTAGGCGGAAGCTATTCCAAAGAATCTACGAGAGTTGCGGTCAATTACGGCCGTCAGCGCGGAGGACTTATATGTGTGGGCGGAGTTTGCAGGTATGTACCTGAAAATACCGGCTTTACACTTTCATTAGTAAAAACATTTTAGTAAATTTGAGGACTTAATTAAAACAACACACAAAATTACATCATTATGAAACATTTTTTTACCAAACTTCTGCTGGTTGGATTATTCCCTCTGGCAGCTTACGGCCAGACAATCGTAAGCACTACACCCGAAAACAAGAAGGCGATTTTGGAAGAATTTACCGGAATCTACTGCGTTTATTGTCCTGAAGGACATGCGATTGCTGAGCAGATTCTGAGTCAGAATCCGGGCAACGCATTTGCAATCAACATTCACCAGGGAGGTTATGCGGCACCCAGCGGCGGTGATCCTGACTTCAGAACACCCTGGGGCAATGCAATTGCAGGTCAGACAGGATTGATCGGTTATCCGGCTGCAACAGTGAACAGACACGTATTCCCGGGAAAATCACAGGGAGCTTCAGGAACCACTGCAATGAACAGAAACAACTGGAAATCAGCTGCACTTGAAATTATCGGAACACCGTCTTATCTGAATATGGCGGTTGAAGCATCAATCGATATTGACACAAGACTTTTGACTGTACATGTGGAAGCATATTATACAGGAACAAGCCCGGAATCTACAAACCTTTTGAATGTTGCGCTGCTTCAGAACAACACCAAGGGTCCTCAGACAGGCGGCGGTCAGGGTAGCAACTACAACCACATGCGCCGATTGGTGGATCTGATTACAGGACAGTGGGGTGAAACCATCAGTACCACTTCTGCAGGTTCGTTTATAGACAAAACTTATACCTATACAATTCCTGCAAACTACAACGGAATTCCGGCTATACTTCCGGATATGGAAATCGTAGTCTTTATGACAGAAACCCATCAGGAAATTATCAGCGGAAACGGAACTTTCCCTGCACTTCTTGGTCTTGAATATCAGCATGACGCAGGAATTATGGAAATCAGCAATGTGGACAGAACCTGTACAAATGAAATTGCACCGACAGTAACCATTCAAAACAATGGTGAAAACACAATTACAGAAATGGATATTGAATACAAAATCAACGGTGAGGCTCATGTATACAACTGGACCGGTTCACTGAGTTCACTTCACACAGTGACCATTGATCTTCCTGAAGTAACTTTCAATCTTCAGTCAAACAACGATTTGAATATCAAAATCCTAAACGGCGACCAGAATCCGGCAAATGACGCTATGTCAATGGAATTCCTGAGTGCTCCGGATGCTGAAACCAATAATCTGGTTTTGACCATTAACACCGACAACAAAGGAGTTCAGACAAGATGGATCATCAAAAATTCAGCAAATCAGACCATTAAGCAGGGCAACGGATACGGTAACAATCAGACTTATGAGATTGATATTGAACTTCCGGGCAACGACTGCTACAGCTTAAGAATTTTGGATACCGGAAACGATGGAGGTGCTTCAATCTCACTTGCTGACGGAAACGGAAATGTGCTGATTGAGTCTGACGGAAACTACGGCGGAGGATTTACAAAAGCATTCTCAAAAGGAGCTTTGGGTGTTAACGATCAGCAAACTGTTGAGTTAAGTGTTTATCCGAACCCGACAAGCGGAATCGTGAATTTGGTCAGCGGCAGGAACATTGACAATGTAAATGTTTATGATGTTTCAGGAAGACTGGTTAAGACTGTCAACAAGATTTCTTCAGACAAAACTGTACTGGATCTGAGCAGCCTTTCAAGCGGTACTTATATCCTGAAAATCCAGACGGGCAAGAATGTCGTTACCAAGAAAGTAATTATTAAATAAGAAATAAGATGAAAAAAATATTTTTAAGCGCAGTATTTACCCTGTTTGCAGTTACGGTATTTGCACAGAGAGAGTACAGAGTAGCTGATCTTGAAGATCATGAGTATGAAAACAATACCACTTTTGTTTTTAATGTTCACGGAACCTTTGCAGATCCCCTTGAAGAGGCAAAACTCCATTTGTTTATAACCAATGAAACCTCTCATGACATCTATATCAGAGGTCAGGTGGTTGAAATGGTGAATACCGACGGTTCGCTGGCGCAGTTCTGTATAGGCGGGCCTTCAGGAAACTGTTTCTTCCCGCTGAACACAGAATCGTTCTATCCGGTAACCGAAGGAGGAATCATGTATGCAAATTCAAATTGGGGTTTGTTTGATTACTTCATCAATCTTGATGACACCAATCTTGCACAATATACCGTAAGAATGGCTCAGACAGACGGTGCAGGAAATGAGATTGAAGGAACTGACTTCACCTTTACTTATCTGTATGATGAGGACGGAATGGGTGTAAACGATGTCCAGTCAAGATCAATCGCAGAAGTATATCCTACGGTTGCCAAAGGATTTACCAATGTGAATCTCAAAGAAGATGCAAGTGTTCAGATTCTGAATCTTGAAGGCAGAGTTGTAAAAAACCTCAGCATGAACAAAGGACAATCTCAGCTTGATTTGAACGGACTGTCAGCCGGAACCTACTGGGTGGCGTTCAAAGGCGTATCAGGTGTGAGTCACAGTATCAGAGTTTTGGTTAAATAATTCAGATTAACTTTTAATTGTAAAGACCGTCTTATGGCGGTCTTTTTTTTTGTGCCTGACTGCTGATTCTCCTCAGATTCAAATAGGGTGATTTTCCCCTTTCAATTTGGTTGCTATTCCTCTGTTTTGATCTGAATATTTGTTGAATCTTTGCAATAGAAATTTGAAACACTATTTAACCGACTGACAGGCGGCAAATGAAAATGCCGATCGAGAAAAATGAAAAACTTTTAGAAAAACGGAATTTCCTGAGAGACTTAAACTGAAAAACCAAACTAAATCAAACCAAACCAATTTAAACCAAATCAAACCAACCCAAAACCAAAGCCCAACCAACCAAGCGACTAACCCGATTAAACCAAACAGGTCCAACCAACCTAACCAGATCTTAAGTCCCTTTTTATTATTCCCTCTGCATTAAAATCCTTTGGCGTCCTGTCAAAGGATTTTAATTTTTTTTGGACAAAAAAAGCCGATCATAAAAGACCGGCTTCATATTATTTAAAAAAGGATTCCTTTTAGAATTTGTAGTCAAATCCAAGACCCAGTGAAGAAATTGATCCGTCATTGCTGATTCCTTTGTAGAAACCGTAAACATTGAACGAAGTGTTGTTCCATCCAACTCTTGGTCTGTAGTAGAAACCACCGTCACCTCCGCCGCTTCCGGCATAAATAGCGTAACCCAGATCAAGACCTCCGAAGAATCCGCCAAAATCGTATTTTGCAGTCGCTGCAATCGGAATAAATCCAAGGTCATCTCCTTTAATTTTTCCCATTCCTGTATCGAATTCCTTAGCGGTCCAATGGTCGTAACCTGCAGAAAGACCAGCTTGGAAATTCTCAGCAACTGTCCAATAGTAAGCTGCATTGATACCAAAATTGATACTGGTAAAATCGCCTGCATCACCAATCGGGAATCCGATGAATGCACCGGCTTCAAATCCGGTTGATTGAGCCTTTAATCCTGTCAGGCCGAATACGGCAATAACAGCTGATAACAAAAGTTTTTTCATGTCTAAATAATTTTAAAGTTTTAACAAAAATAAAAAGATTATTGAAACATGCAACTGATTAATGGAACTTGAGAATTCCAATTATTCACAGCTAATTAACAAATTGTTTAATATCAATCATTTAATATTTTCAAAAATTGAATACCGTAAGTTTTTTAAACTTTTTGGGGCGGACTCGTTAAATTGATCTTTAAATCTTAATTTTGCAGCATTAAATCTTTACCCAAATGAGCAATACCTACAAATCGGCAGGAGTGGACAAAGAGGAAGGTTATCAGACCGTTTCCAAAATCAAAAAGGCGGTTTCTGAAACCCACAACGAAAACGTACTGAACGGAATCGGCAGTTTTGGTGCTTTCTATCAGCTGTCGGGTTATAAAAATCCTGTGCTTGTTTCGGGAACTGACGGAGTCGGCACAAAACTCAGAATCGCACTCGATGTAAAAAAATATGACACCGTCGGCATTGACTGTTTTGCAATGTGCGCAAACGATATCCTTTGTCACGGTGCAAAACCGCTTTTCTTTCTCGATTATCTTGCCTGCGGAAAACTCGATTCCGACATTGCAGCCGAAATCGTGGGCGGAATTGCTGTGGCGTGCAAAGAAACAGGGACTGCGCTGATCGGCGGAGAAACAGCCGAAATGCCGGGTATGTATCAGATTGGTGATTATGATGTGGCAGGATTTTGTGTGGGCGTGGTCGAAAAAGATGAAATCATTGACGGTTCAAAAATCAAAGAAGATCAGTCGATTATCGGTTTGGCTTCTTCGGGTTTTCACAGCAACGGTTTTTCGCTGGTCAGAAAAATATTTCAGGATTTCAATCAGGATTTTGAAGGAAAACCGCTTTGGGAAACTTTGCTGGTTCCCACAAAACTGTATCAGAACGATATTTCAAAAATCAGTGAAAAGGTCAAACTTTCGGGTATTGCACACATCACCGGCGGCGGTCTGATCGAAAATGTTCCGCGAATTATGCCCGACGGACTTTCAGCTGTCATTGAAAAATCAAAAATCAATGTTCCGTCCGTGATGAAAGAACTGATGAGAAAAGGCGGAATAACCGAAGACGAAATGTTCGGCACCTTTAATATGGGTGTTGGAATGGTCGTTATCTGTGATCAGTCGGATGCGCAAACGGTTCTTGATTTGATTCCCGAAAGCAGTCTGATCGGAAAAGTTGAAAAAGGAGAAGAGAAAATTATTTTGAAATAATTTTAGAAAAAGATAAAATTCAAAAGCCTTGTTTCCAATGGAATAAGGCTTTTTTAATTTGATTTGATCAAACCTTTCAGCAGATTGATCTGATTTTTTGTCCGATTCAGATTTTGTTCCCGAAAACCAATATGATAATAAATGTCACCGTTCAGATAATCGGTCAAAAAACGGACAGCCTGTATATAAATTACTGTACTGGCGGCAGTATCAAGATTTTCAATTTCAGTTTTGGTCAGCTGATCTTTTAAATAAAACAGAAAACCATTTTTTAATGCTTCATAATTTTTTTGACTAAAAATTTCACCTTCCGAAGGATCGTCTTCATTTTTCAGGTTTGTGTATGATCTCGCCATATCTCCAAAATCATAAAGAATCGGACCGCACATAAAGGTATCCCAATCGATCAGCGCAATGATTTTTTCTTCCGAATTTTTGTCAAAAAGAAAATTGCTGATTTTCGGATCTGCATGAATAATCCGGGTTGGAATCTCTGTCGAAATTTTATTCCATTCATTTAAAAATTTTTGATTTGAAATGATGAATTCAATTTCCTGTTTTGAATTTTCAATTCTTAACTGTTCCGCATTTTTAACTGCAGTTTCAAACTGCCGGTATCTCAAATTGAAATCAAGAAATCCCGGAATTGAATCACCAATTTCTGCCAGATTCAAATCATTGAGATACGAATAAAATTCACTCAGAAATTTCGCGGCCTCAAACACCTGATTGTCTGATTTTGCTTTTTCAAAACTTTGAGAATTTTCAATAAATTCAAAAATCCGCCATTCTGAATCATAGATAAATTTTCCATCCGAAAACAAAATCGGTTTCAAAAACTGATGCGGATAATTCTTTGATTTCAGATGATTTGAAATATTCAGTATGTTTTGTACAAGGATTTCCGGCTGTTTAAAAACTTTGGTGTTAATCTTCTGAAGAATAAATTTTCTACCATGATTCAATATCAGATAAGTCCGGTTGATATGACCCGAAACCAATGTCTTGACTTCAAAATCCGAAGCCGGATTTTCAAAGTTTTCAAATATATTTTTAATTTTTTGTCGATCGGTCATTTTCAGGTCTGTAAAAGCTCAAATGAATTGGTTTTAAATCTGATTAACCAAATATCATCATTCAAAACCGCATTATTTTTCTTAATTTTGTGTTTTTCAAAACCAAACCTCAAAAAGGCTTTTGGATTGAAATTCAAATTTAATTTTTTTAATACAATTATGACCAATTCCACTTCTTTTGATTCTCCCGGACTTCGATTCAGAAAGGCGATGGAGGAAGAAAAACCATTACAGATCGTAGGTGCCATCAATGCAAATCATGCGCTGCTCGTCAAACAGGCAGGTTTCAAAGCAGTTTACCTTTCGGGCGGAGGCGTTGCAGCCGGTTCGCTCGGTATTCCCGATCTTGGAATCACAAATCTTGAAGATGTACTGATCGATATACGCCGGATCACCAACGTATGCGATCTTCCGCTGCTGGTCGATGTGGACACCGGTTTTGGACCGTCTGCATTCAATGTGGCAAGAACCGTAAAATCACTGATCAGAGAAGGTGCGGCTGCGCTTCATATCGAAGATCAGGTCGGTGCAAAAAGATGCGGCCACCGTCCTAATAAAGAAGTGGTTTCAAAAGACGAAATGTCAGACCGGCTCAAAGCAGCTGCGGATGCCAGAACCGATGATAATTTTGTGATCGGTGCAAGAACCGATGCCTTTGCGGTTGAAGGTTTTGAAAAAACACTGGAAAGAGCAGTTGCCTACAAAGAAGCAGGTTCAGATTTCATTTTTGCAGAAGCGGTTCCAAATCTTGATTATTATCAAAAATTTGTGGATGCAACCGGAATTCCGGTTTTGGCAAATATCACCGAATTCGGTATGATCGATATGTACACCGTTGATCAGCTGAGAGATGCCGGCGTTGGTCTGGTTCTTTATCCGCTTTCAGCATTCCGTGCGGCAAACAAAGCTGCGATGAATGTTTATCAGCACATCAGAAAAGAAGGAACCCAGAAAAATGTGCTCGACACCATGCAGACCCGTCAGGAATTGTACGACAGCATCGGTTATTATGATTATGAAAGAAAATTGGACGAACTCTATAAAAAAATATAAAAATGGCTAAGAAAGAAGAAAAACAATTTGTGCCCAAAAAGAGTGTTGCACTTTCGGGTGTGGCAGCAGGAAATACTGCACTGGCAAGCGTTGGCCGAAGCGGAAATGATCTTCACTACCGCGGATACGATATATTGGATCTGGCTGAAAAAGCAGAATTTGAAGAAGTGGCTTATCTGCTGATTCACGGCAGCCTGCCGACAGCCAGTCAGCTGAAAAATTACAAATCAAAACTGAAATCGCTGAGAGGTCTTCCGCAGGGATTGAAAAATGTACTGAAAGAAGTTCCGGCAGCTGCTCATCCGATGGATGTGATGAGAACCGCAGTTTCTGTTTTGGGAACCATCAGCCCCGAAAAAGATGATCACAACACACCGGGTGCAAGAGATATCGCAGACAAACTGCTGGCGTCATTTGCTTCTTCGCTGCTTTACTGGTATCATTATTCTCACAACGGAAGAGAAATTGAAGTTGAAACCGATGATGATTCAATCGGCGGACATTTTCTTCATCTGCTTCACGGCGAGAAACCTTCAAAATCATGGGTGAAAGCAATGCAGATTTCACTGAATCTGTATGCCGAACACGAATTCAATGCTTCGACTTTTACAGGTCGTGTGATCGCCGGAACCGGATCTGATATCTATTCAGCGATTACCGGAGCGATCGGAGCATTGAGAGGGCCAAAACACGGAGGTGCAAACGAGGTTGCTTTTGACATCCAGAGCCGTTATGCATCTGCAAAAGAAGCTGAAGAAGACATCAAAATCAGGGTGGCAAACAAAGAAAAAATCATCGGTTTTGGACATCCGGTTTATACAATTTCGGATCCGAGAAATGTGGTGATTAAAAAAGTTGCCAAAGAATTATCAGAAGAAGCAGGCGATATGCTGCTGTATGATGTGGCCGAAAGACTCGAGACCGTAATGTGGAAAGAAAAGAAAATGTTCCCGAACCTCGACTGGTTCTCGGCTGTGTCTTATCACAGAATGGGCGTGCCGACGCTGATGTTTACACCTCTTTTTGTGATTTCGAGATGCACCGGCTGGAGCGCTCACGTGATCGAACAAAGAGAAGACGGCAAAATCATCCGTCCGAGCGCAAATTATGTCGGACCCGAGAACAAAAAGTTTGTTCCAATTTCAAAAAGAAAATAAATTATCTAAATTAAATCAATAAGAATGTCATCACACATTTCAAATGAAAGACCGCAGCCGGATCAGGTATTGACGGACATTGCGGATTATGTACTGAATTATGAAATCAAAAATGAATTGGCCTGGAAAACAGCTCACTATTGTCTTTTGGACACTTTGGGCTGCGGTCTGGAAGCGCTGACTTATCCGGCATGTACCAAACTTTTGGGCCCGATCGTGAAGGGAACCATCGTTCCAAACGGTGCAAAAGTTCCTGGAACCCAGTTTCAGCTGGATCCGGTTCAGGCAGCCTTCAACATTGGCGCAATCATCCGCTGGCTTGACTTTAACGACACCTGGCTGGCAGCAGAATGGGGTCATCCGTCAGACAATCTGGGCGGAATCCTTGCGACTGCTGACTGGCTTTCAAGAACAAATATTGCAGAAGGAAAAGCACCTTTGAAGATGAAGCAGGTGCTGGAAGGAATGATCATGGCGCACGAAATTCAAGGCTGTATGGCGCTTGAAAATTCATTCAACAAAGTCGGACTCGATCATGTGCTGTTGGTGAAACTCGCTTCTACAGCGGTGGTAGGAAAACTGATCGGACTGACAAGAGACGAAATCATCAATGCAGTTTCGCTTGCATTTGTTGACGGACAGTCACTCAGAACCTATCGTCATGCACCGAATACCGGAAGCCGAAAATCATGGGCAGCCGGCGATGCAACTTCGAGAGCGGTTCGTCTGGCGCTGATTGCAAAAACCGGCGAGATGGGTTATCCTTCTGTTTTGACCGCTCCGGTTTGGGGATTTTATGATGTTTCATTCAAAGGAAATGAATTCAAATTCCAGAGACCTTACGGTTCTTATGTGATGGAAAATGTATTGTTCAAAATTTCTTTCCCGGCTGAATTCCACTCTCAGACAGCGGTTGAAGCTGCAATGACGCTTCACGGCAAACTGAAAGAAATCGGAAAAACAACCGATGACATCAAAAAAATTACAATCAGAACACACGAAGCTGCGATCCGAATCATTGACAAAAAAGGTCCGCTCAACAATCCTGCCGACCGAGATCACTGTATCCAGTATATGATTGCGGTTCCGCTGATTTTCGGTCGACTGACTGCAGCCGATTATGAAGATGAAATTGCAAACGATCCGAGAATCGATCCGTTGAGAGACAAAATGGAATGTGTTGAAGATCCGCAGTTTACGGTTGATTATCACGATCCCGAAAAACGTTCGATTGCAAACGGACTGACCATTGAGTTCAATGACGGCAGCGTTTTGGACGAAGTAACCGTTGAATATCCGATCGGACACAAGAGAAGGAGAGAGGAAGGAATTCCAGAGCTGATCAGGAAATTCAAAATCAATCTGAATCGTATTTTCCCTGAAAAACAGCAGCATACGATTTTGGATCATTCACTCGATTATGACAAACTGATCAATATGAATGTGAATGAATTTGTGGATATGATGGTGATTTAAACCGGAAATTTCAATTTAAAAAGTAAAAGAGGATTCAAATCGAGTCCTCTTTTTTATTTCTGCCAAAGTTTTTTGGGATAAATTCCTGTTGACTGCATCGATTCGATTTCTTTGACTACATTTTCTTTGTCTTCACGATAAGTCAGACCAAACCATTTTTCGGAAGTTTTCAAAACCCTGACACGAACCCGGTTTTGATGAATCGCTTTGTCGATGACCGAGGGCAGATAAAATTCAGATTTTGAAAAATCATCGGTGTTTTCAAGAAATTCAGTTAATTCATCTTCTGCAAGTCGAAAAAATGAATCATCCAAAATCCAGAAATTCATTGAAACCAAATCATTTTGATTCAATTTCTTTGATTCTCCTTTTTCATTCTGACCGCTGATTTGATCATTGATTTTTTGAATCGAAGTAAATTCTTCAACACTTTCGAGCAAATCACCATTCAGCCGGCAGATTCCTCTTGACACACTTCCGTTTTCGCTCAAAGTATTCTGAAGTTCAAATGCAGTCATTCCAAAAAACTGATTTGAAATCTGATGATTTTTAATCAATTCCGCTGCATTTTCAAAACTCTGTCTTCCGTAATAATCATCTGCATTGATGGTGACAAACGGTCCGTTGATCACATTTTTTGCGCAATAAACCGCATGCCCGGTTCCCAAAGGTTTTTTTCGGTTTTGTAATTTTGAATGGAAGCGTTCCGGTATCAATGTATCAATTTTCTGAACCACAAAATTTAATTCGGCACCATTGTTTTCCAATATTTTTTGAAGTTTGATTTTATAATCTTCAGGAAATTTTGAATTGATGATCAGTACAAATTTTCTGATTCCGATTTTGAGCGCATCAAAAATCGCAAATTCCATCAGCCTTTCATTTCCGCTTCCGACCGTATCAATCTGTTTGCTGCCTCTGTACCGGCTTCCCATTCCGCCGGCCAGTATGAGCAGTGAAGTTTTATCCATAATTGTCAAATCCGAAAACCGGTTTTCTGTTTTTGTATTTTCCGCGGCTGAAATCGGGCATTTCCTGAGAAGCTCCGTTTCCTTCAATCGATTTTTCGCTCAAAGGCGTCACCGCATACCAGGTCGCCAGATCATAAACATCAAACGGAAATTCTTTGTTGGCTTTGATGCATTCGATAAAATCATTGATCAGAAAGAAATCCATTCCGCCGTGTCCTGCACCTTCTGCTTTTTCCTGATATTTTTTCCAAAGCGGATGATCATATTTTCTCAGATAATCTTCAGAACCTGTCCATTTGTGCGAATGGTTCATCTCATCTTCAAAATATAAAAATCCCTGATTGAAACCGCCCGAACCGATGTCCTGCCAGATTCCGTTTGTACCCTGAACCCTGAAACCCAGATTGTACGGTCGCTGAAGCGAAGTGTCGTGGGTGAGCAGTATGGTTTCACCGTTTTCGCATTTCATAATCGTCTGAACCACATCACCTTCTTTGAATTTCACTTTTGCATTCGGATGATCTTTTCCGCCGGTTTTGATGATGTAATCGGTCAGCCCTGCCTGTTTGCTCGCCATCGAAGACAGATGAGTAATCCGGTTGCCGCGGTTCACATCCATCATGGTTGCAACCGGACCCAAACCGTGGGTCGGATAGAGCTCAGCATTTCGGTCAACATAATGAAGCGTTCTCCATTTTGATTCCGAAAAACCTTTGTCGCCAAAATTGACACCCTTTCCGTAAGCGCTCTCTCCGTCATTGAAAAGCACACCCCTCAGATCGTGCTGATATCCGCCCTGCCCGTGAACAATCTCACTGAATTTCCCCTGACGGACCATATTGAAAACCGCCATGATATCCCGACGGTAACAGACATTTTCCATCATGAAAATCGGAACTTTTGTCTCTTCATACACATTGACATAATCCCAGCATTCGTCCAGATTCATTGCACCGCAGACTTCCAGTCCGACGATTTTTCCGGCGCGCATTGCTTCAACCGCCTGTGTATGATGCCATTCCCACGGAGTCGAGATGATGACCGCATCCACATCTTTTCTGTCCAGAAGTTTTCTGTAATCATAATCTCCGTTCGAAAATACTTTTGGTCTTGATTTTCCGTGTTTGTCAAATATTTTCAGTGCCATTTCCACCATTCTCGGCTCGGGATCTGCGATGGCGGTTACTTCCACATCGTCTCTTTTCAGCAGTTCGACCAAATGCACCTGACCGCGCATTCCGACTGCGATCAGTCCGACTTTGACTTTTGAATCAAAAAGACTTCCGCTGTAAACCGTTCCGGGAAGCAGAAGAGCAGCCATTCCGGCCATTCCGCTTGTTTTGATGAATTTTCTCCTGTCCATTTTGCTGTGTGTTAATTTCTTTCAAATTTAAAATAAATTGTGACTTGGCTTTGCCGTTCCCACTTCAAATATTTATTTAAAGATTCTTGCTGTATTTTTTTGGATAATTGTAATTTTGAGGCCTCAAATTTTTAGATTATGAAACTTGTTTATTCCGGAAAAACCAAAGATGTTTTTTCAACCGACAATCCCAATCAGTTTTTGCTGAAATTCAAAGATGATGTAACCGGCACGGACGGCGTTTTTGACCCGGGTGCAAATACAGTCGGACTGACCATTGAAGGCGCCGGAAAATCAGGTCTCAAAATGACGGTTCACTTTTTCAAAATGCTGAATCAAAAAGGAATTTCAACCCATTTTGTGGATGCGGAAATTGACAACCAAACGATGACCGTTAAAAAAGCAACTGTGTTTGGAAACGGACTCGAAGTGATCTGCCGTTTCAAAGCAGTCGGCAGTTTTTTCAAAAGATACGGTGCATACTGTAAGGAAGGTCAGGATCTGAAAAATTTTGTCGAAATTACCATTAAAGACGATGAAAGAGGTGATCCGCCAATTTCAAAAGACGCACTTGCGATGCTCAATATTCTTTCAAAAGAGGAATACGAAAAAATCAAAGAAGAAACCATACTGATCTGTAATATGGTGAAAGAAGATCTGGCTTCAAAAGGTCTTGATCTGTATGACATCAAACTCGAATTTGGCCGTGACGTGCATGGTCAGGTGATGCTGATCGATGAGATTTCGGGCGGAAATATGAGAGTTTACAAAAACGGTGTCTATCTCGAACCTTTGAAACTCGAAAAAGAATTCCTGAGCTGATTTCTTATTTTTCAACCACAAACCGCCAGGGTTTGTTTTTCCAGATTTCACCCGAATAATCGATTCCAATTCTTGGTGTAGCAATGATTTTTGATTGAATAATTGAATCTTCAATCCAGATTCGGTTTGAGGTTTCAAGATTTTCGCCGTAAAAACTTTTATCGAGTTTCAGCAGTCTGCCGACTCTGCCCGGACCCGAACATTCTTCGATCCCGCGAATCAGAGCCGCTGCCGGATGGTCTGCTTTTTCGGTGACAAAATTCAGCATCCAGTACATGCCGTATATCAGATAAACATAGACCAGACCGCCGTCTTCAAACATGATTTTATTTCGCTCGGTTTTTCCTTTGCTCGCATGACAGGCAAGATCCTGTTCACCGATGTAGGCTTCGGTTTCAATGATTTTTGATTTCAGAATTTCACCCTTTCCAAAATCTCTGACCAGCGTTTTTCCAATCAGTCCCTTTGCAATGCTGAGCGTATCATTTTCAATGAAATAATCTTTTGAAATCCGATTCATTTTGTTTCAAATGAAATACGCCGTCAAAACTGAACGGCGCATTTGTTATTTTGTAATTTACGATTGGTCAGACCGTCATGATTTCTTTTTCCTTTGCAGCCAGCAGTTCGTCTGCCTGTTTCACATATTTGTCGGTCAGCCCCTGAATTCTTTCTTCGTAACCTTTCAGCAGATCTTCAGATACATCTTCAGATTTTTTGATGTTGTTGTTTGCATCTTTTCTTGCATTTCTGATGCTCACTTTTGCATTCTCTGTTTCTGCTTTTGCGATTTTCGCCAATTCTTTTCTTCTTTCCTCGGTCACCGGCGGAATATTGATAATCACCATTTCACCATTGTTTGAAGGTGCAAAACCAAGATTGGCATTGATGATTGCTTTCTCGATTTCCGGAATCAGATTTTTCTCCCAGGGCTGAACAGTCAGCGTTCTTGCATCGGGAGCACCGATATTTGCCGCCTGATTCAAAGGAGTTGAATTTCCGTAATAGTCAAAACGGACAGATGAAAGCATGCCGGGTGAAGCCTTGCCAGCTCTGAGTTTCACAAATTCTTTTTCAAGATGGTTCAGCGCATTCTGCATCTCTTCTTTTGTCATATCGACGATCAAATCCAATTCTTCCATGATGATTCTTTTTCAAAAATTTGAAGTGCTAATATATTAATTTCTTCCGATTTCAATCAATTAACCAAAGTGCCAATATTCTCTCCCAACAGCAGATTTTTCAGGTTTTCCTTTTTGTTCATATCAAAAACGATGATCGGCAGGTGATTTTCATGACTGAGTGTAAATGCGGTCATATCCATTACACTCAAATTCTTTTCAAACACTTCAGCAAAACTGAGGGTATCAAATTTGGTTGCACTCGGGTCTTTTTCAGGATCAGCCGTATAGATTCCGTCCACTCTTGTTCCTTTGAGAATCACATCCGCATCGATTTCTATCGCCCTCAAAGTCGCAGCGGTATCGGTTGTAAAATAAGGATTTCCGGTGCCCGCACCAAAAATTACAACCCTTCCTTTTTCAAGATGCCGCGTTGCTCTTCTTTTGATATATGGCTCTGCAATCTGTTCCATTCTGATCGCTGTCTGAAGCCGGGTGAAAACGCCAGCCTCTTCCAAAGCTGACTGAAGCGCCATCGCATTGATCACCGTGGCAAGCATTCCCATATAGTCGCCCTGTACACGATCCATTCCGTTGGCTGCACCCGAAAGACCTCTGAAAATATTTCCGCCACCGATTACAATTGCCACTTCTACTCCCATTTCGACAGCAGATTTGATTTCTTCTGCATATTCTTTCAGTCTTTCCGGGTCGATCCCAAACTGACGGTTCCCCATCAGCGCTTCTCCACTCAGTTTAAGGAGTATTCTTTTGTATTTCATCCGTAAAATTTTGTTTTGCAAATATAATCTTTGATTTGAAAATTGAACCAAACACTTATCCACAAAAAAGAAGGCAGGTATCCCGATTTCGCGGAATACCTGCTGGAGGGTTAATTGTATAGGTTTGGGTTAAGTTGAAAAAGAGAGGGTTGATTTTCTCTTTTTGTATGATACAAAGTTGACTGAATTGCGAATATTGTGCAATAGGGCATTTGCCCTATTTTTAGGGGGATTTTACCAAATTGATTTACAGGTTTTCAAGAAATTTCATCACATCCACACCGTCTGCATAATCGTTCAATCCCGGTTTTTGACTCTGACCAAACCCAATCTGATTCTGAATTCCTGCTGTCGGATGACCGACGATGCATTGGATTTCTTCCGAATTCTGATCGAGTATATTTTTCAGTTCATCCTGATTTTTATAATACGAATAATGAACCACTGCGATCGGACTGTGAAAACTTTCCGATTCTTTTAGCATCACAAAATTATTGTCCAAAAATTTTTCTTTGCCCAGCAGAAAGACCGCCCGGTTGTAATCATAATTGTTTGCGTATTTTGGATGATTGATGATGTCTTTCCATTCAAAAAATGATTCAAAAAGCTGATCGGTATTGTAATTTTCGGGCAGAAAAAGTTTGGTGACATTTCTGCAGCCCATACCGAAATATCTGAAAATATCATCAGCCAGACCGTTCAGTTCCTGTTTTGATTCGCTGCCGTCAAGCACCGCAACGCCGGTTCTGTTTTTTCTGATGATATGCGGAATGTCTTTGAAATAATATTCAAAATATCTCGCCGTATTGTTGCTTCCGGTCGCAATCACCGCATCATGATCTTTTAATCTTTCTGTTTTTTGAATTGAATTTTTTAATTCGGGATAATTTTCGGTCAGAAAATCAATTACGGCACTCATCAGTACATCATCTTTTGAAGAAGTTTTGACGATTGCATCGTTTCCGGACAGAATCACTGAAATCAAATCATGCAAACCGACCAACGGCAGATTGCCCGCCATGATGATTCCGACTTTTTTTGGAGAATCGGAATATTTGTATTCCTTCAGCCAGTTTTCAATATTTTTCCGGGTCAACACTTCATTCCACTGTTTCAGACAATAATTGAGATTTTCGGGTGTAAACCAGGGATTGTGGATTTCTGCAGATTTTAATTTAGAATGAAATTCTGAAGCTTCGGTCGGATCGTTTAAAATTTTTCCGAAAAAACTTCCCAAATCGTAAACTGCTGAAATACGGCTGTGTACTGATGACATAATGATTCAATAAGTCTGCAAATTTAAGAATTATCCGTCAATGGCTTCAGCCGGAAACGAATCTCTTATTTAGAATGAAAATCGTTTTCTGTCAGACGAATAATCCTTATTTTTGAAAAATTGATTTTTGGATGATTTTTTGACCGTTTTTGTCAATTTTTGAATCAAAACGACAAAGAATTTTCCGATTTCACAACGAATTAAAAAATAATACAATGGCAATCATAATAACAGACGAATGTATTAATTGCGGAGCATGCGAACCCGAATGCCCCAACAATGCGATCTATGAAGGTGCTATGCCCTGGAAATATTCAGACGGCACCGAACTGAAAGGAGATTTCCTGAATGTGGACGGAGAGCAGCACAATGCTGACGAAGTTCACGATGCGGTAAGCGATGAAATTTATTTTATAGTAACCGACAAATGCACCGAGTGCATGGGATTCCACGAAGAACCCCAGTGTGCGGCGGTTTGTCCGGTTGACTGCTGCATTCCGGATGAGGATCATGTGGAAAGCGAGGAAAGACTTCTTAAGAAAAAAGCGATTATGCACGGAGAAGATTAATCCGCAAATGAATCATAAACGATGCACTTTTCTTTTTCGGATCGGGATTTAAAAATTCAGATTCGTCCGTTGAGAAAAGTGCATTGATTATTTTACTGATACCCAAATGAAATAATTAACTTTGCACCAGATTTTGAAAGTTATTTTTTATACAATCCGATAATCTTAAACACTACTATATGAAAATCCATAATTTCAGCGCAGGTCCCTGCATCCTTCCACAGGAAGTTTTTGACAGAATGGCTCAGGCCGTTTTAAATTTCAACAATTCAGGTCTGTCACTCATGGAAATTTCGCACCGTCGGCCCGATGCTGAAGAGGTGATGCACAACACCATTCAGCTGACCAAAGAACTGCTGAATGTGCCCGATACCCACGAGGTGATCTTCACCCAGGGGGGCGCTTCGCTTCAGTTTGTGATGGTGCCTTTCAATATGATGAAATTAAACGGCGGTAAAGCAGCTTATCTCGATACCGGCGTGTGGGCAACAAAAGCGATAGAAGAAGGCAAAAGACTCGGACTCGTTGATGTGGTTGCATCTTCTGCCGACAAAAAATACAGCTATATTCCAAAAAATTACAATATTCCTGCAGATGCAGATTATTTTCACTGCACTTCAAACAATACGGTAGCCGGAACCCAGATGAAATCTTTTCCGAACAGTCCGATTCCGATTGTCTGCGATATGTCATCTGACATCATGAGCAAACCGGTCGATATTTCAAAGTTTGCTGTGATTTACGGCGGAGCACAAAAAAATATGGGCCCTGCCGGAAATGCGGTGACCATCATCAAAAAAGAAGTTCTGGGCAAAACCGGAAGAGACATTCCGACCTATCTGAATTATCAGGTGCATATTGACAAAGAAAGTGCATTCAACACCTGGTCCGTCATGGCGATCTACGGTGCAATGTGCAATCTGGAATGGCTGAAAAGCATCGGCGGAATTCCTGAAATTTCAAAACGAAACAAAGCAAAATCAGAACTGATGTATTCCGAAATCGACAGAAACGGAATGTTCAGAGGACCGGTTGCGGTTGAGGACCGTTCGGATATGAATGCAACCTTTGTATTGAATGATGAAAGTCTGAAAGATGAATTTGACAAAATGTGGAAAGAAGCCGGAATCGTCAATCTGAAAGGCCACAGAATCGTTGGCGGATACCGTGCAAGCATGTACAATGCTTTACCGATCGAAAGCGTTCAGGTGCTGGTTGATGTGATGAAAGCTTTTGAACAGAAATTCGGATAATCAATAATTTAAAGAATCAGACAAAAATGAAAATACTCGTAAACGACGGAATGTCGGCAGCCGGAGTTGAATTGCTCAAAAATGAAGGTTTTGAAGTGATCGAACTCAGAGTTCCGCAGGATCAGCTTGCCGATTATATCAATCAGAATCAGATAGACGTGCTGCTGGTGAGAAGTGCAACCAAAGTGAGAAAAGATCTGATTGATGCAACAGCGCTGAAGATCGTGGGTCGCGGCGGCGTCGGACTTGACAATATAGACGTCGATTATGCAAAATCAAAAGGAATCCGGGTAATCAATACGCCGGCTTCTTCTTCTGCATCTGTGGGTGAGATGGTGATTGCACATTCGCTTGCGATCTACAGAAATCTTCATCAGTCCAATCGAAAAATGCCGATGGACGGTGATACCAAATTCAAAGAATTGAAAAAAGAATATGCGACTGCGTATGAACTCAGAGGAAAAACTATGGGTGTCATCGGTTTTGGACGAATCGGTCGTGAAGTTGCAAAAAATGCAATCGGTCTGGGAATGAATGTGATCGGTTTTGATGCATTTCTGAAAGAAGCAGATGTTGAACTCGACTTTTTTGACGGACGAAATCTGAGTTTTCATTTTGATATGAAATCAATTGACGAAGTATTGAAAAACAGCGACATCATCACGCTTCACGTTCCGGCACAGGATCATTACATCATCGGCGAAAAAGAAATCGAAACAATGAAGCAGGGCGCAGTCGTGATCAATACGGCGAGAGGCGGTGTGGTTGACGAAAAAGCGCTTTTGAAAGCACTCGATTCGGGCAAACTTTTGGGTGCGGCATTGGATGTATTTGAAGAAGAACCGACACCGGGCATGCAGCTGCTGATGAACGACAAACTTTCACTTTCACCGCATTTGGCAGGCAGCACTGTTGAGGCACAGGACAGGATCGGACTTGAGCTGGCACATCAGATTATGGCGCTGAGCCGGGCCTGATTTGTTAATTATTCGTAAATTTGCAGCATGCCTCAGTTTAAACCGTTCAAAGGAATCAGACCCGTAAATGAAATTGCGGGTTCTTTTTCAACCAAGAGTGTTGACAGCTTCAGCCGAAAAGCGCTGGAAGAGGAATTGGCAGCCAATCCCGAATCCTTTCTTCACCTGATCAAACCGACCTGGGAGGACGAAGATCTGACCCAGGATGAAAGACATTCAAAGGTGAGAGAAAATTTCCTCGAATTTGTATCAAGCGACAGAGCCGAAAAAGACAGATCTGCTTATTATATCTATCAGCTGATCAAACCCGACGGCGAACAGGTCAAAGGTCTGATCGGCCTGGTCAGCATCGATGATTACGAGGAAGGAAAAATCAAAAAGCACGAAGAAACCCTGACCAAACGGGTGGAACTGTTTGCAAAATATCTGCTCAATGTTCACTTTCACGCAGAACCTGTGCTGCTGACCTATCCGAACAATCAGCGGGTCGATCTGCTGATGGCACATGAAATGAAAACGCTTCCGATTGTTTCATTTAAGGATAAATTGGAAAACGAACACCAGATTTGGAAGATTGAAAATCGCCTGAATCTGCTTCAAATCAAAGATTCGATCGAAAAAAATGAATCTTTTTATATCGCAGACGGTCATCACCGAATGGAAAGTTCACTTGCCTATACACTTGCGATGCGTAAAAATGTGAAGGATTATACAGACCATGACAGTCTGAATTATACATTGGCCATGCTGGTGTCGGACAAAGAATTGATCATCAAAGATTACAACCGGCTGGTCAAAGATCTGAACGGATTGAATGCAGATCAGTTTTTGGAAAAACTTTCTGATAAATTTGAAATCGGCGAAAGAGGCGAGACTCCTTTCTTTCCGCCAAAAAAGCATTATCTCGGTCTGTATCTCGAAGGCCAGTTCTACAGTCTTTATGTAAAACGTGAAATGTTGACCGTCGAAGGTCTTTCTGAATTGGATACTTATCTTTTTGAAGAATTTGTACTCAAACCGATACTCGATATTCAAAATTCAAGAGACGACGAAAGACTCGGATTCATCCGCGGAACCGGAAATGTTGACGGAGTGCTCGAAATCAAAGAAGCTGTGGACGGCGGAAAATACAAAGCCGGATTCTTTTTCTACCCGGTGGTTTCTACCGATATGGAAAAAATCGCGGATCTCGGTCTGAAGATGCCGCCAAAAAGCACTTATATAGAACCAAAACCGCTCAGCGGTCTAACCATATTTCAGCTTGACGAATGAGTCTGATCGAAAATCTTAAAACAGTACGCGAATCACTTCCCGAAAATGTTACACTGGTAGCGGTTTCAAAAACCAAACCTGCTGCCGATGTCAAAACACTGTTTGACGCCGGTCAGCTTGACTTTGGCGAAAATCGTGTTCAGGAACTGGTCGAAAAATATGAGCAGCTGCCAAAAGAAATCAGATGGCATCTGATCGGTCATCTTCAAAAAAACAAAGTCAAATACATTGCTGAATTTGTTCATCTGATTCACAGTGTGGATTCTGAAGATCTGCTTAAAGAAATTGACAAACAGGGAAAAAAACACAAACGGATCATTGATTGTCTGCTTCAGCTCAGAATTGCAGAAGAAGACACCAAATTCGGAATGGAAAAACGGGAAGCCCAGAAAATACTTCATCACTGCAAAACCGAATATCCAAATGTCAGAATCATCGGGCTGATGGGAATGGCGACCTTTACCGATGATGAAAAACAGGTCAGAAAAGAATTTGTATTTCTGAAAGACTGTTTTGATTATTTCAAATTTTATTATCCCTATCTGAAAATTCTTTCAATGGGAATGAGCGGAGATTACAAAATCGCAGTTGAAGAAGGCAGCAATATGGTCAGAATCGGCAGTTCGATTTTTGGTGAACGCGAATACAATTGATCCTAATTTTTCGGTTTAATTCTGTAATGAGTATTCAAATGAATATGCCCAGTTGAATTCTTTCCGTTAAATTATTTTGATTTAAATCTGAGCAGCAGGATTTTGTCTTTGTACAATTTCAGTTCGTTGCCCGAAATTTCATAATTGTTCACCATCGGAATCAGCGAAAGAAAAGCTTCTTCACCTTCCATTTCGGGACATGCCATCAGGGTTGCACCCGGTGCACTGAAACTGATCTGATCGGGCTGAAGATTAACGGTCGAAAAATAACGGTTGCAGCCGGCAAAACCGCTTGCACGATAAGAACTTCCTTCCTGTGTAAATTCCATCGAAACATTTTCACCGTTGTAACTGACCACTGCTCCGTTTTCATCCTGAAGCAGCCAGGTGTTTGACAGGATTGCTTTTTTTACAATCCCAAAATCCTTGGTCGATTTGAGCGAATCGCATGAGGTCAGGATCAGGCCGGAAATCAGTAGGATGAAGACAGTTCTCATAATCATTTGTTTTTTTGTGCAATCAGTTTCTCAATTCAGCATGAAAGTTATGCTCAAAATTACGAATTAATTTATTCATAATTTCATCAATCTCGGTATCGCTCATCGTCTTCTCATTGTTTCGAAGCACAAAGGTCAGCGCATAAGATTTCTTTCCTTCGGGCAGTTTCCCGCCTTCAAATACATCAAAAAGACGAATTGATTTCAATGATTTGATTTTTAATTTCTCAGCCGAATCATAAAGATCTTTGTACGAAATCTTTTTGTCGATCAGCAACGCCAAATCTCTTTTTACAGCCGGGAATTTTGAAATTTCAGCAAATTTGATACTTGATTTTTCAGCCAGTTCTGTGATTTTCCCCCAATCGAGTTCTGCAAAAAATACATCCTGACCGATATCTGTTTTCTTCAAAATCTTTTTGTCGATTTTTCCGATCACACCCAATTCTTTTCCGTTGATTTCAATTTTCAGCGAATCAGAATAATTTGAAATTGCAGCCGCCAATTCATCCGGTTTGCTAATGCCGAGTCTTTCAAACAGACCAAACACAATTCCTTTCAAAGTATAGAAATTTGTTTTTTCGGCCGGATTTGCCCAGTTGTCAATATTTTTATCGCCGGAAATCAAAATGCCCAAACGATAATTCTCTTTGTATTTTCCGTTTTCTTTTGAATAAATTTTTCCAAATTCAAAAAGCTTGAGATCAGCTGCTTTGTGATTGATATTGAATTCGGTATTCTCAAGTAGGCCGGGCAGCAGCGACTGTCTCATCACCGCCAGATCTGAGCTGAGCGGATTGAGCAGTCTGACGGAAATGTCTTCGTTTTGTGAAAAAACAGAAAGATTTTCTGCTTTCCCGACCGAATTGTTCATCGCTTCGTGAAAACCGATTGAAACCAGAGTCTGAGCCACCGTATTTTCAATCAGCTGGCTGTTTCTCTCCTGATTTTTTACAATTGAAAATGAAATTTTTTCGGGCGCCTTGATATTGTTGTAACCGTAAATTCTGAGAATTTCCTCAATCACATCTGCTTCTCTCTGCACATCTGCCCTGAACGGAGGTACAGAAAGTTCAAGCGCATCAGTTGTTTCTGATACGATTTCAATGTCAAGCGATCTCAGAATTTCTTTGATCTGCTCGCGATGAAGTCTTTCGCCCAAAAGCTGATCGACTTTGTGATATCTCAAAACCGTCTGAAAATTCTGAATCGGTGCCGGATAAGAATCAAAAATTCCGCCTTTGATTTCAGCATCTGCATATTCGGTCAACAAAACTGCCGCTTTTTTCAGTGCGCTGATCGTCATATTCGGATCACATCCTCTCTCAAAACGGAATGAAGAATCTGTATTCAGACCGTGATATTTTGATGATTTTCTGACAGAAACCGGATCAAAATAAGCGCTTTCCAAAAATATTCTTTTAGTATTTTCAGAAACGCCCGAATCCAAACCGCCGTAAATTCCTGCCATACACATTCCATCTTTATCGTCGCAGATCATCAGCTCGCTGCCGTTCAGTTCTCTTTCAACTCCGTCAAGCGTGGTGAATTTTGTTCCTTTTTTCAAAGTTTGAACAATCACTTTTCCGCCATTGATTTTGTCAAAATCAAATGCATGCAGCGGCTGACCGAGATCGTGAAGTATATAATTGGTGATGTCCACCACATTGTTAATCGGATTCAGACCGATGGTTTTTAACCTTTCTTTTAGCCAGTCGGGTGATTCTTTAATCGTCAGATTTTCAAAATACAGACCCGAATATCTCGGCGCCAGTTCGGGATTTTTGATTTCAATCTCAACCGGACAATCTCCTGAAGTATTCAACGAATCAAATTCGTCTTCTGAAAATTTATGAAATTCATGATTGATTTTCATCGCCATCAGCGCAGCTTTCAGATCTCTTGCTACACCGTAATGACTCATCGCATCAGTACGGTTGGGTGTCAGACCGATTTCGATCATCGTATCTGACGAATCTGAAGTTTCGATAAAATCTTTGAGCGCCGCACCGATTTTGTAAGAAGGTTCCAGCACCCAGATTCCGTCATGATTGTCGCTTACGCCCAATTCAGCTTCGGAACAGATCATTCCAAAAGATTCAACTCCTCTGAGTTTTGATTTTTTGATGGTGAATTCTTTTCCGTCGGGTCCGCTCAAAACGGTTCCTATGGTTGCAACTGCAACTTTTTGCTCTTCTGCAACATTGGGTGCACCGCATACGATCTGCAGAAGTTCGGAACTTCCGACATCAACTGTAGCAACCCTGAGTTTATCCGCATTCGGATGTTTTTCAAGTGAAATCACTTTTCCGACGATCACGCCGTCGAGACTTGCTTTTTCGGTTCCTGTTTTTTCAGTTCCTTCCACTTCCAAACCCGTAGAAGTCAGAATCTCAGCTATTTTTTGAATGTCGAGTTCTGTTTTGATATGGGTTGAAAGCCAATTATATGATATTTTCATAATCAGTGAAAACCAATTGTTTTATTGAAAACCATTAAGGATTCGGTTTTCTGTAAATTCAGTTATTAAGCGTTCAGCATGACCGGCATAACCAGCATCAGAATTTCCTCGCCTTCGACCAGACCGTCAACCGGTTTGATGATTCCGGCTCGGCTCGGTTCAGACATTTCAAGTGTGATGTCGTCCGAATTCAGATTGTTCAACACTTCAATCAGAAATTTTGAATTGAAACCGATCTGCATATCGCTGCCGTTGTAATCGCAGGGCAGTTTTTCTTCCGCCTTGCTCGAAAAATCCAAATCTTCGGCATTGATCGTCAGCAGACTGCCTGCCAGTTTCAGTCTGACCTGATTGGTCGCTTTGTTTGAGAAGATTGAAACCCTTCTCAGCGAAGTCA
>JACFND010000005.1:0-7865 GCA_019455045.1 Flavobacteriia bacterium | reverse complement strand
CTGACCTGATTGGTCGCTTTGTTTGAGAAGATTGAAACCCTTCTCAGCGAAGTCAGGAACATATTTCGGTTGATGGTCAGCACATTCGGATTTTCTTTTGGAATGACTGCATCATAACTCGGATATTTTCCATCGATCAGACGACAGGTCAGCACAATATTCTGAAAACTGAAACGGGTGTTGACTTTGTTGTATTCGATTTTCACATCGTCATTGCTTCCCGACAATATATTTTTAAGCAGATTCAGCGGTTTTTTCGGCATGATGTAATCGGCAGGTTCCTCAGCGTGAAGATCGGTTCTTGTATATTTGACCAATCGGTGTGCATCGGTTGCAACAAATTTGAAATTGTCTTTTCCTGCTTGGAAGAACACACCGGTCATCACCGGACGAAGCTCGTCGTTGCCGGTTGCAAAAAGTGTATTTGAAATCGCTTCAGCCAAAATTCCCGCCTGAATTGAAGCAGTGCTAGCTTCATCAACTTCGGGTGCATTCGGATATTCATCAGCAGATTCAAGCGCGAGCTGATAATTTCCCTGTTCTGAAACGATTTCCATCAGTCCGTCTTCTTTTTGGATAAAAGTCAGCGGCTGTTCCGGAAAAGTTTTCAGCATATCTGACAGCATTCTCGACGGAACCGCAACTTTTGCAGCATCTGCAGATTCCACTTCCAATGTGGTGGTAACAGTGGTTTCCAAATCAGATCCTGTGATTTTCAGACTGTTTTCACTGACTTCAAACAGGAAATTGTCCAAAATCGGAATGGTATTGTTGGTATTGATTACGCCGTTAATAAGGTTTACATTTTTGAGCAAACTGCCGCTGGATACGATAAATTTCATGCTGTATTTCTTTTTCTTAAATCAAAAAACAAAAATAATCCTTTTCAGCTGAATAGGAAGAATTAAACAAAAAATATATTAACAATCCGAATTATTGGAACCGAATTTGCAGACTGAAATTTCTAAAAATTATGATCATGAAAATTTATCTGCCCTTTCTTGCCGCTCTTTTATTTTTTTCATGTCAGACGGCAAGAACCATTGACAAAAACAAAACTGCTGAAGAATCAGAACAAACAGAACAAACGATGAAAAGTGAATTAATCGGAAAATGGACGCTTGACTATATGTCTCCGGTTGCCGGAATCAGTTTTGACAAACTTTTTGGCATCCAGATGCCTTATCTGACATTTGTTGACGGCGAGAAAGTGGCGGGCAACAACGGCTGCAACAATATTGCCGGTGAATATACTGCGACCGATAAGCGTATCAGTTTTGACACCGAAAAATTCAGATCAACACGTATGTTTTGTGAGAATTTTGACGAAACTGCATTTACGGGTATGTTGAAAACCATCAACGGATATTCTGTAATCAATAACGGTCAGAAACTGATACTGCTGACCGGCGATATTGTCAGTATGACATTTGTGAGAACGCAGGAATGATTTCTGAGAACTGAAATTTATCAAAAAAAGCCGTCGGTCAGGACGGCTTTTCAATTGTAACAAAAAACAAGAACGTCAATTTTCCATTGTTTGTTGGTCTCTTTTGTTAATACTTTAGAGAGTTTCCCGGAGAATTGTATCACAAAAATCACCGTACTGTCATTATATTTTATCGTCTGTTTTACCAAATCATCATTTGGGTTGACAAAGCAGTTTTTTGTGATTTGAAATCGGGTGCGACCGGTTTATTTTTCTGCTTTGTAAACAGAAACAGCGGTTTTATAAAAGGAAACTCAAAAATGTGAAGAATTCGATTATTTTTGCGAATATTCACAGTTTTGAAAAAAGGGGGTTTCATATTTTTATTTCTTTTGTTTTCGGGTCTGTCGGCACAGCAGCCTTATTTTCATCTGATCGATAAATCTGCCGGTCTGCCTTCAAATTCTGTGTTTGATATATTTCAGGATCGGCTTGGTTTTATGTGGTTTGCAACCGACAGGGGTTTGTGTCGGTTTGACGGTTCACAGTTTGAGACATTTGGCGGAAATTTCAAAACTTCAATTTCGGGTACAGATATTCAGCAGGACAGGTTTGGAAGAATCTGGTATCAGAATTTTGACGGATTTATTTTTTATCTCGAAAACAATCAGCTGAAACTTCTCGAGCAGGGCAATACGATTGGATTTTACAATTTCGGGATTACAAAAAACAGACTTTTTTATATAAACGAAAAAGGTTTGAACATCATCGATATCAAAACGCTGAAGACCCTTAAAGTAATTCCGATTGACGGTTTTGAACTCAGACATTCATTTTCATACGACGACAATTTTTATATTTTCGGCAATAAACTGTATGAAATCAATGAAAAAGGCGATGTCAATCCGATCGAATTTGACCGCGAGGAACTTAAAAATATGACGGCGCCCATACTGAATGGGTATTACGGCAATCTTTTTATCATTTCGAAATATTCGCCCAAAGTTTTTGTGTACAGCAAAGGAAAATTTTCAAAATATCCGTTGGATCTGAAAATGGATTTTATTCAGAGTTTTTCGATCAATTCTAAGGGAATCTGGTATTGTATGCCCAACGGGGTGATCAATCACAAACTCGGATTCAGAAAGACAAATTCCTATTTTCCGGAAAAGAGCATTTCAAAAGTTTTTGAAGACAGATCGGGTCATTTTTGGATTTCAACCCTGGGAGAAGGTCTGCTTTTTGTCGAGAATTTTGATTCCAAGCTGTATTCAATCCCGACAAGACCGACCACAATTACCGAAAAAGGCAACGAAATCTATATCGGCACCGACAAAGACGAAATTTATTCTTTTGACACTTCGACCCGGAAAATTGAAAATATATATCGAGGGAGCAATAACCATATGATTATCGAAATATTTTTTGATCACGATGACATGTATTTCAGCTCTTCAAAATTTATTCAGTGGAATCAAAAATTGATTTTCGAACGTCCGATGGCGATCAAAGAACTGACAAGAATTGATGACAAATATGCTGCAGTTGCTGCAAGCAATTCTTCGGGATTGCTGAAACTGAGGGAAGATTTGGAAAGTGATTGGGATCCGGTTTTTGAGAAATTTTATGAGCGTAACGAAATTTCAGAAGTCGTCGGAATGAGCAACACCAGATCGGTGGCATTCAATCCGAAAAACAACACGGTTTATTTCGCAACTCACAACAATCTGCTGAAATTGGACAAATCAGGAAATATCAGTGCGCTGAAATTTGAAGAAAATTCATTGCTGATCAGATATCTCGAATATTTTGAAGGAACGGTTTATGGTCTTTCCCATTCGGGTGAAATCTTTAAAATCGGTTCGGACAACAAAATCAGCCGTTTTGATACCGAAGGGATTCCGTCAGAAGAAAAACCCTTAAAAATTAAAATCAGTGAAGGCAGGCTGTATCTGTTTCTGACAAATTCCATTTACGGAATTGATCTGAAGACCGGCAGACGTGCCAAAGTGCTGAGTTATACCCGAAATCTGGATGTGACCGATCTGATTTCAAAAGACGGTCAGCTGTATTTTGCTACCCGAACCGGAATTATCAGAAAAACAGGCAGAACCGGAGATGAAGGCCGTCCGCCAAAACTGTTTCTGAGAACGGTCAAAGTCAATGATAAACCGATTGATGTCGTTCAGCTCGATGTGCTGAAATACACCGAAAACAATATTGAAATCGATTATTTACTGCTTACAGATTATCCGTCAACGGTCAACACCATTTCTTATAAGATTAATGATTCGGAATGGCAGCAGCTCAGTGTGAACAGCCGGATACTGAATCTTACTTCTTTGGCGCCCGGTCCTTACGAAATCAGAATCAAAGCCGAAATCGACAATCAGTTTGCCGATGAAATCAGTTTTAATTTCAAAATCAAAGAGCCGTTCTGGAAAACATTCTGGTTTATCGGTCTGATCCTGATTCTGCTGGTATCTCTGTTTTATCTCTGGTTTGTGAAACAGCTGAAAAAAATTGAGAAGAGGAATCTTGAGAAAATTGAAAAAATGAATCTCGAAAAAATGGTCAACCAGTCCAAACTGAAGGCGGTGAAATCTCAGATGAATCCTCATTTTTTCTACAATGCACTGAATACGCTTCAGTCCTACATACTTTTGAACGACAAAAAACAGGCGCTCGGCTATCTGTCCAAATTCTCGGGTCTGACACGCACCATACTCGAGATGACTGAAAAAGATGAAGTCAGTCTGGAAGATGAAATCAAGGCGATCAAACTGTATCTTGAAATTGAAAAAGGAAGATTCGGTCCTGAATTCAGTTATGAGATTGAAGTTGCCGAAGGAGTCGATCCGGCGATTGTGAAAATTCCGTCAATGCTCATTCAGCCTTATGTTGAGAATGCGGTCAAACACGGACTGCTGCACAAAGACGGACCAAAACTGCTCAGGGTTTTGTTCAGCCGAACCGATGATGAAAAATTGAAAATTGAAATTGACGACAATGGCATCGGACGAAAAAGGAGCGATGAACTCAATCAAATCAGAGCACAGAAAAGAAAATCTTTTGCAACCGAGGCACAGCAAAACCGTATTGAACTCTTGAACCGTTCGGGCAGCCGGAATTTTGAAATCCGGATCATCGACAAAACGGATGAAATTAAATCGGTATCATTGGGCACCACAGTTATTATTCAAATGGATTTAAAACAAAATTATGAAAGCGATAATCATTGATGACGAACAGCAGGCGAGGATCAGTCTGAGACTTCTTTTGGAGGAATTTTGTCCCGAAATCGAATTGGCGGACGAATGCGAAAATCTGCCGAGAGGTGTCAAATCGATTCGAAAAAACAAACCCGATCTGGTGTTTCTGGACATTGAAATGCCGGGCCACAGCGGTCTTGAACTGCTTGATTTTTTTGATGAGGATGAAATTGATTTCGGAATAATTTTCACCACGGCTTACAGCAAATATGCGGTTGATGTGTTTAAATTTTCGGCCATCGATTATCTGCTCAAACCGATAAGTCCCGAAAAACTTTCTGAATCGGTGCAGCGTTACGAAAAGAAAAAGAACAAATATTACAAAACGCTGGGTAAAGCTTTCAAACCTCAGAATTCAAACAAAATAGCGGTTCCGTCCGGCAGCCAGCTGATTCTTTTGAATACGGACGAGATTTCATTTATAAAAGGTGAAAGAGCTTATTCGGAGATCATAATGAATGACGGCAGAAAAATTCTGGTCAGCAGAAATCTGAAGAAATTTGAAGAACTGTTTGAGAATTTTCCTTCATTTCTCAGAATCCACAAATCCTATATCGTCAATTTTGAACAGATATTGAGTTTCACAAAATCCGACGGCGGCTGGGTCAAACTCAAATGCGGTGCGGATATTCCTGTTTCTCCGGAAAGAGCTGCACTGCTGCTTGAAAAAGTGACTTCGTTTAAACGTTAACTGATTTTTGAAACAATATCACTTCTGCTGATTTGTCTGTAATTGTCTTTTGAAATTTCAACCAGTACAGCCGGAGTTTCTTCACTGATCAGTTTCAGTACATCATTGACCGGTGTGTCTTTTCCGACAATCGGAAGCGGTTTTGTCATTAAATTTTTAATCGGCTGGTCACCCAGATTTTTATCTGTGGAGCTGTGTTTAAAAAGCAGTGATTCATTGAGCGAACCCACAAATCCGCTGACATCCCTGATCGGAATACAGTCCAAATGATTGATTTTCATTCTGTGAACCGCATGTGAAACCAGTTCCTCGGTTCTTGCAAAAACCAAAGCTTCGGTCAGTTTGTCTTTTACCAGATCAAAAGCGGTATTCATTTCTTCATCCAGATAACCCATTTCCCTCATCCAGTCGTCGTTGTACATCTTTCCGACATATCGGCTGCCGTGATCGTGAAACAAAACCACCACCACATCGTCAGGACCAAAATGTTCTTTGAGTTGAAGTAAACCTTTGATGGCTGAACCTGCAGAATTTCCTGCAAAGATTCCTTCTTCCTTTGCCAGTCGGCGGGTATAGGCCGCAGCATCTTTGTCGGTTACTTTTGTAAATCCGTCAATAATTGAAAAATCAACATTTTTTGGCAGTATGTCTTCGCCGATTCCTTCGGTCACATAAGAATAGATTTCATTTTCATCAAAAATTCCGGTTTCATGATATTTTTTAAATACAGAACCGTAGGTATCCACACCCCAAATTTTGATGTTCGGATTTTTTTCTTTTAGAAATTTCCCAATGCCCGAAATCGTTCCGCCGGTTCCGACGCCAACTACAAAATGAGTGATTTTTCCGTCGGTCTGATCCCAGATTTCAGGTGCGGTCTGTTCATAATGGGCAGCCGTATTTGACAGATTGTCGTACTGATTCACATACCACGAATTGGGTGTTTCTTCTGCAAGTCTTTTTGAAACTGAATAATAAGATCTCGGATCGGCGGGTTCCACATCGGTTGGACAAACCACCACTTCTGCACCGACTGCACGAAGTATATCCATTTTTTCTTTTGACTGTTTGTCAGAAATCACACAGATGAGTTTGTATCCTTTTATGATTGCGCCCAAAGCCAGTCCCATACCGGTATTTCCCGAAGTTCCTTCAATGATGGTTCCGCCCGGTTTGAGTCTTCCGTCAGCTTCGGCATCTTCGATCATTTTAACCGCCATACGGTCTTTGACCGAGTTGCCGGGATTGAATGATTCAACTTTTGCCAGCACCAGCGCCGGGATATCGGCTGTCAGCCGGTTGATTTTTACAAGCGGCGTATTGCCGATTGCTTCCAGAATATTTTTGCAGTATTTCATCTTTTGTCAAATGGATTGCAAAGATAATGGTAAAAGACGAATTCGGGTTTTAAAATGAAAGCTTTGTGCGCATCTGATTTTTTTATGAGCAGTATCATATTTGAAAATAATTCGGCTCATTTTCCGACCGGATTATAAATCGTAAATTGCAAATAATTAAATATTAAACAGTTAAAAACACAATATTATGACAAACGAACTTTTGGAAAAACTCGCAACAGAACAGAGCAATCCCTGTGTAACCGTTTCAATGAAAACCCACAGAACATTTCCGGATTGTGAAAAAGACGAAATCAGACTTAAAAATCTGTTTAAGGAAGCAGAAGAAAGACTGACCGATGAGTTTGGTAAAAGAGAAGTCAGCGGCATTTTGGCCAAGATGGATGAAATTATGGAAACCTATGATTTCAGACACAGTTTGGACAGTCTCCACATTTTCCTGTCGAATTCGACAATGGAAGTGGTGAGATCGCCCTGGCCGGTGGATCAGAACAAGGTGCATATTTCTGACGGATTTGCAGTAAAACCGCTGATCATTATGAACGAAAGAGTGGCTGATTATATGATCCTTTTGCTTTCAAAATCAGGTTCAAGACTGTATCTCGCAAATAATGACAAAATCAACGGCGAGGTTGAAAATGACGTATTTCCGTCAACCGATAATCCGTTCAATGTAACTTCAAAAGTTGCACAAAGCGACAGTGGAAAGATAGACAGCATGCTGCTTGAATATTTTAACCGAATTGACAAAGCGGTTGTAAAATCTCATCGTGAGAACGGTTTGAAAGTTCTGGTGGTTGCAACCGAAGAGAATTTTACAAAACTGAAAAAAGTTGCAGATGTGCCTTCAATTTACATCGGTTATTCGGCAGTGAATTACAATGATGATTCGGTTCATACGATTTCAAAATCAGCTTGGGAGGTGATTCAGGCCAATCAAAAAAGCGAAAGAACCAAAGCGATTGAAGAAATGCAGCAGGCAGTCAGTCAGGGCAAAGTGCTGACCGATCTGGGAGAAATTTATAAAGCCGCAAAAGAGGGCAGAGGAGAGTTGCTGATCGTTCACAACAATTATCTGCAGCCTGTAAAAATGAACGGAGACGACACTTTTGAAC
>JACFND010000060.1 GCA_019455045.1 Flavobacteriia bacterium | reverse complement strand
TAAACAGCTAAACGAACTTTTTGATTTTGGGTGTTAATTTGCGGAAGTCAGGAAATAAGGAAGTTCGAATCCGGCGGTTTTAGACTTATTCGATTTTTGAAATAATATATCTTTCAATTTCCGGCAGATAATCTTTAAACTCCGGAAGTCTGTGTGTATCATTGACCTTCAGGATTTGAGTATCCGGAAATTGATTTTCAATGACAAAGGAATGATCAATAATTTCATCTTCGGTCGGAGCGATGATCATCATTCCGGCAGGATGATCTATTTTTTTCATAAACGGTTTTAAGGAATCCGGAAATTCATAATCCGATATTCTTTTCGACAGATCCAACAGCGGACTGGAAACAATCAGAATTGAATTCAGGCCATTGGCTTTTCGTTTTTCACTCAGCTGCCAGGCAAAATTTGCACCGGTGGAATCGCCGAACAGGATTACATTTTCAAATTGTGACAAATCTCTTTCCGACTGATTCAGCAGTTCATCGATATTGTCATTATTTTTCCATTCCAGACAGCCGAAGTCAAACTGATCATCAAAATATTCTTTGAGATTGAGATATTTTCTTGATTGAGCATCCGAACCCAAACCGTGGATGTAGAGGAATTTTGTTTTTCTACTTTGATTCATTTTTAATTAATTTTTTTATGATTTCAAACTTGGCTTTCCAAGTCACTTTATTTCCTGTAATTCTTTGTCCAGGTAACACCCAGTTCCTTTGCTTTATCCTGCCAGACTTTTCTATGTCCGTGCTCAGCGCCAACGGTGGCATGAGCGATTTCATGAAGTATTGTATTCTTGATTCTTTCTATGTCATTTTTCAACACAAATCTGATACTCAGTCTTATTGTCTGACTTGATGAACTGCAATTACCTGCATAAGTCCTCGACCTGCCATATTTAAATTTAAAATGACCCACCCCGTGCTTATTCATCAATTCAATGGCCAGTTTTTCTATTTCTGCCAGCTTCTCTTTGTCCACTTTTGATAATTTGCTGTAATAGCTTTTTACAGTTAGTCTTTTTCTCATGCTTTTGAATTTTATCCAAAGATGAGAAGCGATAAAGCCAAAAGGTGTCGTTGGGAAAATTAATTTATTTTTAAAATCCTAATTCCAATTGGTTTTCTTTTTTTATGAAATATTGTTTATCATATAATTCGGTTTCGTCACGGTTTTTATCGACCGGACGAAATAAATAGGATAGATGATCATCCAAAAACACGCGCCGAAACCTTTTAGACGTTTCCTATTTCCCCGAGTTTCGCTTCGCTCACTCGGGGTTACTGATGGTTCAACCCTTTCAGGGTTGATTTAAAGGCTTGCGCCTTTTCCGGATTTCATCCGGGGTTTCGATATCTATCGGAATAGTTCTATCTGGATTGAGGCGGTGCTCCAGATCTTTGTGATAGTGGTTTCAATACCTATCGGAATGGTTTAATCCGCCGCAGCGGATTTTATGAATTGCGAATTAAATAATTGGAAAATGAATTAAATTTTATGTTACAAGAACCACGAAGTGGTTCAACTATTGGTAGCCCCCAATGAAATTGGGGGAAAATAACACGAGCCTCAGACCAACCCCGAAGGGGTTGAACAATCCAATCCGTTTCGTTGTAAAAATCCTTACCCCTCAACCATCCTCAAAAACTCTTCCTCTGTCAGAATCTGAACCGTTCCAAGCGATTCCGCTTTTTTGAGTTTGCTGCCTGCTTTTTCGCCGGCGACCAGATAATCCAAATTTTTGCTGACTGCCGAAATGTTTTTTCCGCCGTGGTCTTCAACCATTTTTTGTGCCTGCTCACGGGTGAAGTGGGAGAGTGCGCCGGTAAACAGAAAGGTTTTTCCGTTGAGTACATTTGAAACCGGTTGTTCGGATTCGCCCATTTCCATCTGTACACCGGCAGCTTTGAGACGTTGAACGAGTTCGATGTTTTTTGGCTTTGAAAAGAATTCTTTGATGCTCAATGCGATTTTTTCGCCGATGTCTTCCAGATCTGTCAGCTCTTCGGTGCTTGCATTTTGAATGTTTTCAATTGATTTGAAATGTCTTGCCAGTTTTTTTGCAACGGTTTCGCCCACATGACGGATACCGATGGCATACAGCACTTTTTCAAACGGAATCTGTTTTGACAGTTCTATTGCATCAATGATATTTTGTGCAGATTTTTCAGCCATTCTTTCGAGTGGCAGCAGATCTTCTTTTTTCAAATCATAAAAATCAGCAGCATCTTTGACCAAATGGTTTTCAAACATAAGATCGATGGTTTCTGTACCGATGCTTGCCATATCCATCGCCTTTCTCGAAACATAATGTTCCATTCTGCCGATGATCTGAGGTTTGCAGCCGTCCTCGTTCGGACAGAAATGCTGTGCTTCACCTTCGTTTCTGATCAGTTCGGTATGGCATTCGGGGCAGTGGGTGATGAATTCGATTTTTTGAGCATCCGGCTGACGGACGTCCAGATTGACTTCAACGATTTTTGGAATGATTTCGCCGCCTTTTTCAACATAGACCATATCGCCTATTCGGACATCCAGTTTTTCGATGATGTCCGCATTGTGCAGCGATGCTCTTTTGACCACTGTTCCGGCAAGATTGACCGGTTTCAGATTGGCAACCGGTGTGATTGCGCCCGTCCTGCCGACCTGATAGGAAATGCTCAGCAGTTCGGTTTCCGCCTGTTCTGCTTTGAATTTATAAGCCATTGCCCAACGCGGAGATTTGGCGGTATAACCCAATTCTTCCTGGAGTGCAAATGAATTGACCTTGACAACAATTCCGTCGATCGGAAAAGTCAGATTTTTTCTTTCGGTGTCCCAATAATCGATGAATTCGAGCACTTCGTCCAAAGTATGACAGAGTCTGGCAGTATCCGGAATTTTAAAACCGTAACTGTGAGCCGCTTTCAGCATTTCCCACTGACTGTTAAACGGCAGATTTGTACCTACTATAGTATAAAGGTAACAGTCCAATTTTCTTTTTGCAATTTCTGAACTGTCCTGAAGTTTCAAGCTTCCGCTGGCTGTATTTCTCGGATTGGCATAGAGTTCCAGACCGTCTTTTCTTCTTTGTGCATTGATTCGGTCAAATTCTTTGAATGGCATCAATATCTCGCCCCTGATATGAAATCTCTGCGGATAATCTCCTTTGAGTTTGAGCGGAATCGAACGGATGGTTCTGACATTTGGTGTGATTTCATCTCCCTGAAAACCGTCGCCGCGGGTGACTGCCTGTTTGATTTTTCCGTTTTCGTACAGGATTGAAATTGAAGCACCGTCATATTTTAGTTCGCAGACAAATTCTGTTTTTGAACCGAGCACTTTTTCGATTCGGTTTTCCCAATCCTGAAGATCTTCGATCGAGTAGGAGTTGTCGAGCGAATACATCCGGTATTCGTGGCTGATGGTCGGAAAATCTTTGGTGACCGTTCCGCCGACGCGTTGGGTGGGTGAATTTTCGTCATAAAATTCAGGATGTGCTTTTTCTAATTCGATCAGCTCTTTGAGCAATTGGTCAAATTCATAGTCGCTGATGGTCGGCTGGTCGAGTATATAATAATTGTAATTGTGCTGAGCAAGATCTTCTCTCAGTTTTATGATTTTCTGATGAATGTCCATTCAAATAAATGTTTGAACAAAGATAGAATTTTTTGGCCGGAGCGAGGTTTTTCGGTCTGTCAATATTTTGACTGAAATTGAATTTTTAAAAATCAAAAATTCATCAGAAAAACGATCTGAAATTTTGAATTATATATTAAGGTATGTTTTGAATCAAATTTCTTTAAATTTGTAATCCTTTATATCATAAGCGCAAATGGCTTCAAAAAGGCTGAAAACCGCCGAAAATTATTGAACTAAAATTTGCTGCATAAAATTAAATCCTTACATTTGCACCCTATTTTTAAGGAGCGGGTATGCCTAAATCAAAAATAGATATTACTAAATCCTTAAAAATAAGATAATTAGAATTAAAAATTTAATATGTCTGGTATCATTGGTAAAAAGATTGCGATGACCTCACTGTTTGATGAGAACGGGAAGAATATTCCGTGCACCATTATTCAGGCGGGTCCTTGCATCGTAACGCAGGTCAGAACCGAAGAGAAGGACGGTTACAAATCCGTTCAATTAGGTTTCGATGACGCAAAAGAGAAGAACACCTCTGCCGCCTTGAAAGGACACTTCAAGAAAGCGGGGACTACGCCAAAACACAAATTGGTGGAATTTTACGGAGAATTTGCAGATTCTTTGAACTTGGGTGATGAAGTAAAAGTAGATGTATTTCACGAAGGTGAGTATGTTGACATCACAGGAGTTTCAAAAGGAAAAGGATTTCAGGGTGTTGTAAAACGCCATGGTTTTGCGGGTGTGGGTCAGAGCACTCACGGTCAGCACAACCGACTGAGAGCACCGGGTTCGATCGGAGCCGGTTCAGACCCGTCAAGAGTATTCAAAGGAATGCGAATGGCAGGCCGTATGGGCGGTAAGAATGTTACTGTTCAGAATCTGAATGTACTTAAGATAGATGTGGAACAGAATCTTTTGATTGTAAAAGGAGCTGTACCCGGTCCTAAAAACTCATATGTAATCGTAAGAAAATGGAATTAAAAGTATTAAACATACAGGGAAAAGAAACCGGAAAGAAAGTTTCTTTGGATGATTCAATTTTTGGAATCGAGCCCAATGAGCACGTGGTTTATCTTGAAGTGAAGCAATATCTTGCAGCACAAAGACAGGGAACCCACAAGGCGAAGGAAAGAGCTGAAGTATCTAAAAGTACCCGTAAAATCAAAAAACAAAAAGGAACCGGAGGAGCCAGAGCAGGTTCACTCAAATCTCCTGTTTTTGTTGGCGGTGGTACCATCTTCGGTCCAAGACCGAGAGACTACAGTTTCAAACTGAACAAAGCGACCAAAAAATTGGCGAAGCGTTCGGTATTGAGTCAGAAAATGAAAGACAATGAGATCAAAGTTTTGGAAAACTTCAGTTTTGAAGCTCCAAAAACCAAAGATTTCATCGAAGTTTTGAAAGCGTTGGGTCTGGACACCAAGAAATCACTTTTTGTTCTTGGCGAACCGAACAACAATGTATATATGTCATCAAGAAATCTGAAAGGAACCAAGGTTGTAAACAACACAGAATTGAATGTTTACGATCTGATCAATGCAACCGAGGTTGTATTCCTTGAAGGTTCTTTGGATAGAGTTCAGGAAAATTTAAGAAAATAAAACGAAATAGATATGTCAGTTATTATTAGAGCCGTTATCTCGGAAAAAGCGACAGATTCAAGCGAATTGCTGGGTCAGTATTCGTTTTATGTTGATCCGAAAGCAAACAAACTGCAGATCAAAGAAGCAGTTGAGAAAGCTTACGGAGTAAATGTGGTGAGTGTGAAAACATCGATCTCTGCACCCAAAATCAGAAGCCGTTATACAAAGAATGGTCTTCAGGTGGGTAAGACCAACAAGAGAAAGAAAGCGATCATTCACGTAGCAGAAGGACAAGAAATAGATTTGTTTAGTTAAAATAATTTTTTAAATGTCAGTAAGAAAATTAAAACCTATCACTCCCGGTCAGCGCTTCAGAATCGTTAATGATTTTGCAGGTGTTGATGCTGTGAAACCTGAGAAATCTCTCACGGTAGGAAAGAAAAAGAGCGGCGGTCGTAACCATTCCGGTAAGATGACCATGCGCTACATAGGGGGTGGACACAAGCAAAGCTATCGTATCATCGATTTCAAAAGAGAGCGCGAAGGATCTGCGGTTATCGAGTCAATTCAGTATGACCCGAACAGAACTGCATTCATCGCACTGATTGTTTATGAAGACGGTGAAAAGCGATATGTGATTGCTCAAAATGGATTGAAAAAGGGTCAGACCATCGTGTGCGGCGAACATGCTACACCCGATGTCGGCAACACGATGAAACTGAAAGACATTCCGCTGGGAACTGTTATTTCATGCATCGAACTGAGACCCGGACAGGGAGCTTTGATGGCGAGAAGCGCAGGTTCTTATGCACAATTGGTTGCAAGAGACGGCAAATACGCGATCATCAAACTGCCAAGTGGAGAAAGCCGTATGATTTTGACGGAATGTAAAGCGACTATCGGTGTGGTATCTAACTCTGACCATCAGTTGGAGGTTTCAGGTAAAGCCGGCAGAAACAGATGGAAAGGCCGCAGACCAAGAACAAGACCGATGGTGATGAACCCGGTTGATCACCCGATGGGTGGTGGTGAAGGCCGTGCAACCGGAGGTATTCCTCGTTCAAGAAACGGTATTCCTGCAAAAGGATACAAAACGAGAACACCGAAGAAAGCGTCTAACAAGTATATCGTTGAAAAAAGAAAGAAATAATCCATGGCACGATCATTAAAGAAAGGACCTTACATCCATTATAAATTAGACAGAAAAGTTCAGGCGAATGTTGAATCCGGAAGAAAAGACGTGATCAAAACCTGGTCAAGAGCATCGATGATTTCACCTGACTTCGTAGGACAGACATTTGCGGTTCACAACGGAAAAACATTTGTTCCGGTTTATGTGACTGAAAATATGGTAGGACACAAACTGGGTGAGTTCTCACCGACCAGAACGTTTAGAGGGCACGCAGGTGCCAAAAATAAAGGCAAAAGATAATAGGTAATGGGATCAAGAAAAAGAATCAGTAATGAAATGCGCAGAGAGGCAACCAAAGATATTGCTTCAGCGAAATTGAATAATTGCCCCAGTTCACCTAGAAAAATGCGACTGGTAGCAGACATCATCCGTGGTGTGGAAGTACAGAAAGCACTTGCGATTTTGAAATATTCAAAACAGCATGCTTCTGAGAAGTTGGAAAAACTTTTGTTGAGTGCGATTGCCAACTGGCAGGAGAAAAATCAGGATGCCGACATCGAGGAGGCAGGTCTTTTTGTAAAGACGATCACTGTTGACAGTGCACGTCAGCTGAAAAGAATCCGTACAGCTCCACAGGGCAGGGCGCACAGAATCAGAAAGCGTTCCAACCATGTCAGCCTTGTGTTGGGAACCAAAGAAGAATTAAAATCAGAAGATAAATAATATGGGACAGAAGACAAATCCAATCGGAAATCGCCTGGGGATCATCAGAGGATGGGACTCAAACTGGTTTGGCGGAAACGATTACGGTGACAAAATTGAAGAAGATGCAAAAATCAGAGAATATCTGAAAGCGCGTCTCTCAAAAGCAGGCATCTCAAGAATCTACATCGAGAGAACCCTGAAACTGATCACTGTTACCGTTACCACAGCCCGTCCCGGTATTATTATCGGTAAAGGAGGACAGGAAGTTGACAAACTGAAAGAAGAGTTGAAAAAACTGACCGGAAAGGAAGTACAGATCAACATCTTTGAAATCAAAAGACCTGAACTCGACGCAGTACTGGTTGCAGACAGCATCGCACGTCAGATTGAAAACCGTATTTCATACAGGAGAGCAATCAAAATGGCGATCGCAGCAGCCATGAGAATGAATGCAGAAGGAATCAAGATCATGATTTCGGGTCGTTTGAACGGAGCTGAGATGGCACGTTCAGAAACTTACAAGGACGGACGAATTCCATTGTCAACCTTCAGAGCAGACATAGATTATCATATCGGTGAAGCACATACGACTTATGGCCGTATGGGAATCAAAGTATGGATCATGAAAGGAGAAGTTTACGGTAAACGTGAATTGTCACCATTGACCGGATTGCAGAAAAAACAATCCAAAGAGCGAAAAGGAGGCGGCGGCAGAAAAAGACAGCAAGCCCGTTAATTAAGTCTAATTGTTTTTAAAGATTTCTAAAAATGTTATCACCAAAAAGAACGAAATTCAGAAAGATGCAGAAAGGCAAGATGAAGGGCAACACCAAGAGAGGTGCTGAACTTGCCTACGGTACCTTTGGGATCAAGTCGCTTGACGAACGCTTTGTTACTGCCCGTCAGATCGAAGCTGCCCGTATCGCTGCAACCCGATATATGAAAAGGGAAGGTCAGTTGTGGATCAAAATTTTCCCCGACAAACCGATTACCAAGAAACCTGCTGAGGTTCGTATGGGTAAAGGAAAAGGTGCACCCGAATACTGGGTGGCAAGAGTACAGCCCGGAAGAATCCTGTTCGAAGTGGGAGGTGTTCCCGCAGAAGTTGCTACAGAAGCTTTGAGATTGGCGGCACAGAAACTGCCCGTAAGAACCAAATTAATAATTGCAAGAGATTATTCTGCTTAAAAAATTGACGATTATGAAAGTATCAGATATCAGAGAACTTAGTTTGGAAGACCTGAAAGGCAAGCTCGAAGAAGAGCAGGCCAATTTCCGAAAGCTGAAAATGAGCCACAAGGTTTCACATTTGGAAGACCCGCTGGCAATTCGCAAATCTCGTAAAACCGTTGCGAGATTGTTAACTGTGTTGAATCAAAAATTAACTCAACAGTAAAAACATCTCGAAATGGATAGAAATGTGAGAAAAGAAAGAGTAGGTGTTGTATCGAGCAACAAGATGGAAAAAACCATCGTTGTGTCTGAAACCTACAAACAAAAACACCCTTTGTACGGGAAATTTGTGAAAAGAACCAAGAAATACGTTGCACACGATGAGAAAAACGAATGCAACGAAGGCGATAAAGTCCGAATTATGGAAACTCGCCCGATGAGTAAGAACAAACGATGGAGAGTAATTGAAATCATAGAAAGAGCCAAGTAATATGTTACAGCAGGAATCAAGATTAAAAGTTGCAGATAACACAGGTGCTCGTGAAGCATTGGTTATCCGTGTTTTGGGTGGTACCAAAAGACGATATGCATCGGTTGGAGACAAGATCGTTGTTTCGATCAAAGAAGCTACACCGACCGCTAACGCCAAGAAAGGAACGGTTTCAAAAGCAATCGTCGTTCGTACCAAGAAAGAAGTCAGAAGAAAAGACGGATCATACATCCGTTTTGACGATAACGCATGTGTGCTGCTCAATGCACAGGGCGAAATGAGAGGAACCCGTGTTTTCGGACCGGTTGCCAGAGAACTTCGTGACAAAAACCATATGAAAATTGTATCACTTGCCCCTGAGGTGCTTTAAAATTTTATGACAATGACAAAATTGAAAATTAAAAAAGGAGACAAAGTCGTAGTATTGTCAGGCGCTTCAAAAGGGACCAAGGGTTCTGTACTGAAGGTTTTGCCAAGCGAAGGAAAAGCAATCGTTGAAGGTGTGAATGTCATTAAAAAACACACCAAACCGAATGCTGAGAATCCGCAGGGAGGAATTGTTGAAACCGAAGCACCGATCTATGTCAGCAAACTGGCACTGGTTGACGCCAAAGGAAATCCTACCCGTGTCGGATACGAGATCAAAGACGGAAAGAAAGTAAGAATTGCAAAGAAAACCGGTAAAGAGATTTAATAATGAGTACAACTACATTTATACCACGTCCTCAGCTTAAGTACAAAGAGGAAATCGTCCCGGCATTGAAAGAAGAATTTTCATATACTTCAGTAATGCAGGTGCCAAAACTTCAAAAAATCGTTTTGAGCCAGGGATTGGGTGCTGCAACTGCAGACAAAAAGATCGTTGATTATGCGGTTGAAGAAATGACCCTGATCACCGGCCAGAAAGCGGTTGGAACCATTTCCAAAAAAGACGAAGCTGCATTTAAACTTCGTAAAGGAATGCCGGTTGGTGCAAAAGTTACTTTGAGAGGAACCAAAATGTACGAATTCCTGGACAGACTGATCTCTTCAGCACTGCCGCGTGTTCGTGACTTCAACGGTATCAGCTCCAAAGGATTTGACGGAAGAGGAAACTATAACCTGGGTATCAAAGAACAGATTATTTTCCCCGAAATCAATATTGACCGTGTAAAGAAAATCCAGGGAATGGATATTACTTTTGTAACCAGTGCAAACACCGACAAAGAGGCAAAAGCACTGCTTGAGAAATTTGGTTTACCTTTCAAAAAAGATAACAAATAAGATTATGGCAAAAGAATCAATGAAAGCGCGTGAGCGCAAAAGACGCAAAATGTCAGCACAGTATGCCGAGAAGAGAAAAGCTTTGCTTGAAGCCGGAGATTTCGAAGGTCTTCAAAAGCTTCCAAAAAATGCTTCTCCAGTACGTCTGCACAATCGTTGCAAATTGACCGGAAGACCAAAAGGATATATGAGAATCTTCGGAATCTCACGTGTCAGCTTCCGCGAAATGGCCAACAACGGGCTGATCCCCGGCGTCAGAAAGGCAAGCTGGTAAATTCTTCGGCCGTACGGCTGAGATTTATAGATAATAATAAATCCGACTCTTTTGGGGTCGGATTTTTTTGTTTGGGTCAATTTTAATTTGAGAGAACAGAGGAGGATATTCAGATTTTTACAGTAGAGACGCACGGCCGTGCGTCTCTACATATACCATAGACGTCTCCGCATTTATTAAATCGTGCATTTTTCCTATCTATCAAACCGTGCGTCTCAACCTTGATTAAACCGTGCGTCTCTACGTTTATAAAATTGTGTATTTTTATATTCATTAAATGGTAGCATCTCATTAACTGTGTAAGTTGAAAAGTTATTCTGGAAATTTTT
>JACFND010000004.1 GCA_019455045.1 Flavobacteriia bacterium | reverse complement strand
AATTAATAAAAAATTATACTTTTAAACAGTTCGGATTTAAGGGAAGCTTACAAAAATGCACAAATAAAATGAAAGGTTCTCTTTATTATTTTGCTCTAAATCTTTTAATTGCAATGAAAAGAAATTATTTGATGCATAATTTTTTTCATCTAAAAAGCACTTGAATGGATTTCCAGTCCTTGTAATATAAATTTTAGGTAAAATGAAAATACTTTCGTCTCTAAGAGATGCATATTCTCCTTTTTCTTTATTAATTAGGGATTGGTCATAATTGACGAACCATCCAAATCTATTACTATAATAATTGTCAATTTTATCACCATTCTTTCCACCTAAAAACATTGGTTTATTCAAATCTGATTTTTCCAGAGTGAATAACTTTTCTCTAATATTTCCAGAATGTATTCCTTCATGAATTTGACATTCTTTTTTAATGATTGAATTAGAAATTACTTTATTTTTTAAGGAAATTGTTAAGTCATCTATTAATAGATTGAATAAAGAAAAATATTTTTCTTCACATATATCCTTTTTATCTCTAATATATTTTTCTTCTTTAATTACTGTATCAAACTTTCTAAGAGAGTATTGTAAAGTATTATATGTCTTATTTTTATTAAATATAAAAGTAACCACATCGTGCTCAACTTCCGGAAAAGGTTTCTCAGACTCAGGCATACCAGTATTCTGATACCAAATGATATTACTAATTCCTTTTTTTAATAGACTTCTAGTTTTTTCGAAATCCTTAATTAAAAAACTATCTGGTACAATTAATCCCAAATTAGAGGAAAGTCCATAGCATAATCCGATAAAATATGCAAATGAATTGGGTGTTGAAGAGTCAATAAAACTATACTTCAATTTAAGATATTCTTTTTCTTTCTTACTTAACTTTGCACCATAAGGAGGATTCCCAATCACCACATCAAAACCACCTTTTTCAAAAACTTTTGGAAATTCTTTCTCCCAGTTAAAAGCCAAATCTCCTGCTACTTCAGGATCATCAATCAGAGAATTCCCGCATTTGAGATTGTCATTGAGACTGCTTAGTTTTCTATTGGGTTCAGCAGTTCTTAACCAAAGTGAAAGCTTGGCTATTTCTACAGAATCCTCATTGATATCCACCCCATAAAGATTATGCTCCAATATGCTTTCAGGATGATATGAAAATGCAATGGAAGAATCAGTCAGTTTGGCTTCCATTTCATCAATATGAGAATGTTCTTCTATCAGAAAATTCAAAGCTTCAATCAGAAATGAACCTGAGCCACAGGCAGGGTCTATAATGGTAATTCGGTGAAGCCATGTTCTGTAATCCTGTAATTTCTTAAGAAGAATCTGCTTTGTTTTTAACTGTCTTTTCTTATCAGTATAATAGTCTTCTTCTTTGATACCCAAGTTGGTCTTTTCTTCTTCACAGAGCTTTCCTACTGTATTTTCTACTATGTATTTGGTAATGTATTTGGGTGTATAAAACACACCGTCCTTTTTACGCTTTGTTTTGGTTTTATCTATTTCCTCTCCTTCAAGCTGTGCTTTGATCTCATCAATTTCATTGAGTGAGTGTTCAAATATATGACCCAGTATATTGACATCCACTTCACTTTCAAAATCATATTCTGAAAGTTTCAGTGAGTGGGTGTAAAGGAGATTATCATCAATCTTAGTGTTGTCAAGAATTTCATCAGGTTCAAACAAACCCCCATTGTATGCAAATACATCATATTGTTTTCCTTTGAAACCTGTATTGAGATAACCAAAATATTTTTTAAACCGGTCATAAAGAGGAACATATTCATCCAGATCCTTCAGTTTATTCCACTGATCCAATATCATTCTTACAGAATTGGGTGGGAGCAATCCTCTGTCTTCTCCAAAGAAAAGAAACAAAAGTCTGTCAAGCAGTTTTTGTGATTTTTTAAAGAGTTCTACCTGATTGTATTCTGGATTTTCCTCAATCAGATTTTGAAATAATTCTCTTTTGAATACTGAATAATCTTTGTAAAGCTGTTTTGTAATTTCATCTTCTCTGCTGAGTGATTCATTTTTAATCTTGGAAGCTATATCATTTTTTATGTTCTCATAAGCCAGACAGAGATACAGCAGTTTGAATTCATCTTCTTTGAGTTTAAACAGATTGAATTCTATATGCTCAATTGCATTATCAATATAGAATCTTAATTTCTCAAAGTTTGAAATGATCACATATTTACAGGTAGGCTGATTGTTTTTATAGCCAAAAGCCTGATCTTCCACAGTGCCAAGATCAGTTGTGTCAGTGCCTTTTAATTCTATTACAGCAGGAACATTGTCATCAATAATAACAGCACCATCAGCCTTTTTTGCATCTTTTACATTTTTGTATTCTGTGGTCAGATTAAAGTCTGGATTTGGATTGAGTGTATAACCCAAGACTTTGACAAACAAATCTCTCAGAAAACCTTCCTGATACTGTTCTTCTTTTGAATTTCTGATATTTTCCTGAATGGCAGGATCATGAAAATGAGAAGTAAATAAATTCCATTTTTCAAAAAGAACTTCAGGGTTTTGAGTTTTCAGATATTTTGAAATGACAGTATTTTGAAACAGCGCCATAATTGGTTTTTGTGATGGCTAAATTTATTAAAAATTTTTCCTAAAAAACCTTTTGGTCTGTTTATTCGGAAATTAACTTATCACAACAAACTCTCATCCACCAGATTTGGCAGTGTAACTTTCAGATTCGGATTTTCTTCCATTGCCCTTTTGATTGCGAACATCGCGCCTTCATTTCTTGCCCAGCTTCTTCTGGCTATGCCGTTGTTGACATCCCAATAGAGCATTGCATTCAGTCTGCGGTCTGATTCCGCACTTCCGTCGAGCAGCATGCCAAAACCGCCGTTGATGACTTCGCCCCAGCCGACACCGCCGCCATTGTGGATGGAAACCCAGGTAGCGCCTCTAAAACTGTCGCCAATTACATTATGAATCGCCATATCGGCCGTAAATTTCGAACCATCGTAAATATTGGAAGTTTCTCTGAATGGCGAATCCGTTCCCGAAACATCGTGGTGGTCACGACCCAAAACGACCGGCCCGATTTCGCCTTTGGAAATCGCATCGTTAAATGCTTTTGCAATTTTCATTCTTCCTTCCGCATCGGCATAAAGAATTCTCGCCTGCGAACCGACCACAAGTTTATTTTCCTGCGCACCTTTGATCCAGGCGATATTGTCCTGCATTTGCTGTTGAATTTCTTTTGGTGAATGTTTCATGATTTCTTCCAGAACTTCACACGCCAGATCATCTGTTTTTTGTAAATCTTCCGGTTTTCCACTGGTACAAACCCAACGGAACGGCCCGAAACCGAAATCAAAACACATCGGCCCCATGATGTCCTGCACATAGCTCGGATAGCGGAAATCAATTCCGTTTTTGGCCATGATGTCGGCACCGGCTCTTGAGGCTTCTAAAAGGAAAGCATTTCCGTAATCAAAGAAATAAGTTCCTTTTGCAGTATGTTTATTGATCGCTGCCACCTGGCGGCAAAGACTTTCTTCCACTTTCTTTTTGAACTGTTCGGGATTTTCGGCCATCATTCGGTTTGACTCTTCAAAACTCAATCCGACCGGATAATAACCGCCCGCCCACGGATTGTGAAGCGAGGTCTGGTCTGAACCCAGGTCAATATGCAGATTATCTTCATCAAATTTTTCCCATACATCCACCACATTTCCGTCATACGCAATCGACACGACTTCCCTGTTTTCTTTTGCTTTTCTGACTCTTGCCACGAGTTCATCCAGGTCGGAAATCACTTCGTCCACCCAACCCTGTTCGTGTCTTTTCCAGGTCGCTGCGGGATTGACTTCTGCCGTTACTGAAATCACACCGGCGATATTTCCTGCTTTGGGCTGTGCGCCGCTCATTCCACCCAAACCGGCGGTTACAAAGAGTTTCCCTCTGGTTCCTTTGTCATCGATCTTACGGCATCCGTTCAAAACCGTAATCGTTGTCCCGTGCACAATTCCCTGAGGCCCGATGTACATATAACTTCCTGCGGTCATCTGTCCGTACTGAGTCACACCGAGCGCATTGAATTTTTCCCAGTCATCCTGAGATGAATAATTCGGAATCATCATTCCGTTGGTTACCACCACTCTCGGTGCATCTGGATGCGATGGAAACAGACCCATCGGGTGGCCAGAATACATTGCCAGCGTTTGTTTTTCCGTCATTTCGGACAGATATTTCATGGTCAGAAGATATTGGGCCCAGTTTTGAAAAACAGCACCATTTCCGCCATAAGTAATCAGTTCCTGCGGATGTTGCGCAACAGCTTTGTCAAGATTATTCTGAATCATCAGCTGAATCGCTTTTGACTGCTTTGACTTTCCGGGATATTCGTCAATCGGACGGGCGTACATCTCATAATCGGGCTGAAAACGGTACATATAGATTCGACCGTAATCTTCAAGTTCTTTTTTAAATTCGGGAATCAGCTCTGCATGAAATTTCGGATCGAAATACCGAAGCGCATTTTTGAGTGCCAGTTTTTTTTCTTCTGCGGTCAGTATGTCCTTTCTTTTGGGCGCATGACTGATGCTGTTGTCTCTTAATTTTGGCTGCGGCAATTCTGCCGGGATTCCCTGCTGTATTTGTTGCTGAAATGTCATCTGGTTAAAATTCTTTGTTTATGATTCGGTCAATTTTCATAACAAAAATAGGAATAAAATTCTGTCGGGTCAAGGTCTAAGCCGGGCTTTTATGAATCTGCCGGGTCAGTCTGATCGAAAGATCAAGCAATACGATTTTTGAGTTTGCATTTCTCTCGATATGAAAAGCGGCTTCGTTGATTTCTTCCAAAATCGATTCGATATTTGCACCGTGGATGAATTTTGAAAAACTGTCCCATCTGAATCCGTCCGCTTCAATGTTGGCGTACACCAGATCTTCCGCACGATAATTCAAAATCAGCGCCTGTCTGAAAATTTCAGAACAGTAAATCAGAAACTGTTTCTGCTTTTCTCTTGGCCAGCCGCTCAGTTCTTCAGACCATTTGACCAGATTTCTCAAAGCAGCCACATTCTTTTTTGCCATAAATGCATTTCGTACCCAGTCGACAAAGCGTTCTTCAAATTCTTCATTTGCAGAATTTGCAATCAGCAGTGCTTCTCTCAAATCGCCGTTGGCAGAAGCAACCGCATTTCTGATCTGTTTCTGGCTGAATTCTTTGTTTTTCATCAGATATTCAGCTACTTCAACATCGGTCAGCCGACTGAATTTAACCGCCTGACAGCGCGAAAGTATGGTCGGAAGCAGCATATCTTCTCTTTCTGTAATCAGTATGAAAACCGTTTTGTCGGGCGGTTCTTCTATTGATTTGAGCAGTTTGTTCGAAGCTTCAGTATTCATTGTTTCTGCCAGCCAGATGATGCAGAACCGATGTCCGCCCTCATAACTGTTGAGCGACAGAAAACGGTTGATATCGCCGGCTTCATGTACATTGATGATTCCGGTCTTTTTGGGAACTTCCATATATTCGAGCCAGTCATACATATTTGCGAGCGGATGGGCAAGAATGAATTCTCTCCATTCCTTAAAATACATATTGCTGGTCGGGAATTTATCGACTTTGTCCGAGGTGAAAACCGGAAAAGAAAAATGAATATCCGGATGCTGAAGATCCAGAACCCGTTTGGCTGCCATTTCGCCTTTTTCAGCCAAAATTATTTCAGCTGCATAAGCAATCGCAGCGCTCAATACACCCCAACCGGCTTTGCCCGAAAAGAGCTGTGCGTGGCTGATCCGGTTTTCGGCCACCGAGTTTTTGAGCTTTTCAACAATTTCTTTGTTGGCTGTAATTTCATCCCAAATCATCTGTCAAAAATAATTGATTAATTTTTAATAATCGGGTGCCACTGATTCTGAATACTTAAAATTAAACCCAAAATTATCTGCTCGATTTCCAATTGTCGTAATCAAGAACAACCTGAATGATATCTGTGTATTTGTATTCTCTATTTTTAATTTTCTGATGGAGTTGCGGATAATCTTTGAAATAATCTCCGCCTACTTTTCTGAAAATTGCATTTTTATTGACCTGACCGCCAAAAATCCAGGAAACAATATAGGCGGCTTCTTCTCCCGGTCTGAGACAGAAAAAATATTCGTCGGTTGCAACATTCTTTATATAACTTCCATTCTGAAGGGCATGATACAGCTTGATGTTTTTACCGTTGTAAACCAGTTCAAGAAAAACATCGTCATTTGCAATCTTTTTGTTTTTTGCGTTTTTATATGCTTTGACCCTTTCATATATAACTATCCGTTCCGGATAATAATAAGTGATCGAGCTGACATCTCCTTTTTTAAGCGTTTGTGATTTCCCCTTTCCGCCAATCGGCTTGAGTTTGAAAGATTTCATTTCGGTGGTAATCAATCCCATTTCACCTTCTTTGGATGATCCGTCGGTCATTTCGACCAACACTTTTTGGGCCGATGAGAATCCAAAAATTAAAATCATAAAAATTAAACAGCAGTGTTTCATTGGTTTGTAATTTCAAAAGTCTAAGGTATCAATTTTTATCAAATCGATCGTCATCAATCTTTTGTCTGAAACCCAATTTCAGTAACATGAAATGATTAAATTTTGTATTTTTGACCTTTATTGAAAGCTGCCTGAAAAACCCGATTCAATTAAAAAAATTAAATTTTATCATGAAGAGAAAAACGCTTGTTTTGCTTAACATCGCATTTGCAATGAGTATGAACGCACAGCAGTTTCAGGGAAAATATCCCGATACAAAAAAGACTGATCAGACAGATACATTTTTTGGCACTGAGGTAAAAGATCCTTACCGTTGGCTCGAAGATGATTTGTCGACAGATACAAAAGAATGGGTGATTTCCGAAAACAAACTGACATTCGGTTATCTCGATCAGATACCTTTCAGGGAAAAATTAAAAAGTCAGCTGACAGAGATTTGGAATTATGAAAGAATTTCGGCTCCGTTCAAAGAAGGTGATTTTACTTATTTTTATAAAAATGACGGTCTGCAGCAGCATTCGGTGCTGTATCGTCAGAAAGGAGAAGGAAAAGAAGAGGTGTTTCTCGATCCGAATAAATTTTCGAAAGACGGTACCACTTCTCTGGCGGGCGTGAATTTCTCAAAAGACGGTTCGCTCTGTGCCTATCAGATTTCTGAAGGCGGTTCGGACTGGAGAAAAGTGATCGTGATGCGAACTCTTGACAAAAAACAGATCGGCGACACACTCAAAGATGTGAAATTCAGCGGGCTTTCATGGAAGGACAATGACGGATTTTATTATTCGAGTTATGACAAACCCAAAGGAAGCGAGCTTTCTCAAATGACCGACAAACACAAATTGTTTTTTCACAAATTGGGCACCGATCAGAAAGCTGACAAACTGATTTTTGGCGGAGAAGAAACACCCAGAAGATACATTGGCGGCGGAGTAACCGAAGATCAGCGTTTTCTGGTGATTTCAACTGCGGTTTCAACCACCGGAAACGAATTGTATGTTCAGGACCTGAGCAAACCGAATTCACCGATTGTCCCGATCACACTCGATTTTAAAATCAGTACAGATATGGTTGACAATGTGGGAAATGAACTTTATCTGCTCACCAATCTGGATGCACCCAACAACCGATTGGTCAAAGTCGATTTTGCAAATCCGGGTCCTGAAAACTGGAAAAATGTAATTCCCGAAACCGAAAATGTATTGTCGGTTACAACAGCTGGCGGATATCTGTTTGCGCATTATTTGAAAGATGCGGTGGATGAAGTGATTCAGTATGATCATTCGGGCAAAAAAATCAGAGAAATCAAACTGCCCGGAAAAGGTTCTGCAAGCGGTTTTTCGGGAAAGAAAGACCAAAAGAAGATTTATTACAATTTCAGCAATTATGTAACTCCTTCAACCATATTTGATTACAATGTTGAAAACGGAGAATCAAATCTGTACAAAAAATCAAATATCAAATTCAATCCGGATGATTATGTTTCGGAGCAGGTTTTCTATACTTCGTTTGACGGAACAAAGGTTCCGATGATGATTTCTTACAAAAAAGGAACAAAACTGAACGGAAAAAATCCGACCATGCTGTACGGATACGGCGGATTCAACATCAGTCTGACACCTTCATTCAGCGTTGCAAATGCGGTTTGGATGGAAAACGGTGGCATCTATGCGGTTCCAAATCTTAGAGGCGGCGGTGAATACGGAAAAAGGTGGCACGACGGCGGAATCAAAATGAACAAACTGAATGTGTTCAAAGATTTCATTGCGGCTGCCCAATATCTGAAAGATCACAATTATACTTCGACTGATTATCTGGCAATTTCCGGCGGATCAAACGGCGGTCTGCTCGTTGGTGCGACCATGACGATTCAACCCGATGTTGCAAAAGTTGCACTGCCCGCGGTTGGTGTGCTCGATATGCTGAGATACCATACTTTTACTGCAGGTGCAGGCTGGGCTTATGATTACGGAACAGCAAACGACAGCAAAGAAATGTTTGAATATCTGCTGGGCTATTCACCGGTTCACAATGTGAAAAAAGGTGTCTGCTATCCGGCAACGCTGGTAACCACAGGCGATCACGACGACAGAGTGGTTCCGGCGCACAGTTATAAATTTGCGGCAGAACTGCAGTCAAAACAGGGATGTAAAAATCCGGTGATGATCAGAATCGAAACCAAAGCGGGACACGGTGCAGGAAAATCAACCGAAACACTGATCAATGAGATTTCAGACAAATTTGCATTTACATTGTACAATATGGGAATCAGTTTGTAAGCTGAACAAAAGTTTCAATCAATAAAAAATGCTCCGACGAATCGGAGCATTTCTTTTTTATAATTTCAAATTGATTATTTCTTTTTGTACAAAACCGGATTCAGCTCATCGTCGTTGTACATTTTCATTTGTTTGTAAACCTTCATATATTTTCTGCCGGCTTCAATGTCCTGAATCAGTTCTTCGATTGCAGTTGAAAGATCGTCGTGCTGTTCGTTCAGCACATCAAGTTTTTTCTGACAGTTTGCTCTGTGTTCGGCAGATGCTTCAGGACGGTTTGCTTCTTCTTTCATGTGATAAACCTTCAGCGAAAGAATTGAAAACCGATCGATCGCCCATGCCGGACTTTCGGTATTGATTTTCGCGTCGGGCTGAACATTTACATCAGAATATTTCTGCAAAAACCAGCTGTCCACATATTCAACCATATCGGTTCTTTCCTGGTTTGATTTGTCAATCCATCTTTTGATTTTCAAAGCTTCAACCGGATCGATTTCTGGATCTCGGATGATGTCTTCCAAATGCCACTGAACCGTGTCAATCCAATTTTTTTTGTAAAGCAGGTGTTCGATCAGATCAGATTCGTCATACGGATTATTGATGGTTGAATACACATCGTTTTTCACGTGATAATCATCGATTGCACGATTAAATATCTGCCAGGCTTTTTCTGTAAATTTCATAATTAAACTATAAAAAGAAAGGCAGAATGGCTTCTACCTCAATGAATTCAATTCAATAATCAAAATTATTTTTCATCCTCTTTTTTGTCGGGCTTTTCATCCGGAGTTTCCTTGCTTGCCTCCTTGAATTCCTTGATGCCCGAACCCAGTCCTTTCATCAGTTCCGGAATTTTTTTACCGCCAAACAAAAGCAGAAGAACGGCAACAATCAGTACGATTTGCCATGGACCAATCTGTCCTAAAATTATGTATCCAAAGTTCATTTTTTTGAATTTTTACAAAGTTATGGAAAATTAATTAGCACTCAGCCAAAGTTCCGGATTTTGTTTGGAGGTGCCGTTTCTCAGCTGAAAGTTGAGTATGGTGTCTCCGGTAGATTCGGTATAAATCCTTCCCAAATCCTGTCCGCGTTTGACTTTGTCGCCTTTTTTGACCGACACAAAAGAAAGATTTCCGTACACCGTAAAATAGCTTCCGTGTCTCAAAAGAACAGTTCTGTTTCCGCCCGGAACCGAAATGATCTGTGAAACCTCACCGTCAAAAACAGCTTTTGCAGTCGCGCCCTTGTTGGTCGCGATATCCACACCGTCATTGTTGATTTCAATATTCAAAATCGGGTGTTTGCTGATTCCGAATTTACCGACGATCTGACCTTTCGCTACCGGCCAGGGAAGTTTTCCTCTGTTGACTGCAAAATCTGCAGCCAGTGCCGCCTCACCGCTTCTGTCCTTGAATGCTGGTTCAGGCGCCGGATCGGGTTTCGGGTTTTCAACTCTTTTTGGCGTTTCAACTTCAACAGCAGCAACTTTCACCTCTTCCACCGGTTTGTTTCTTTCGGCCGCCTCGCGCTCTGCCCTTTCTCTTGCCAGCTGTTCCTGTCGGGCAGCTTCTTTTTCGGCATCTTCAAATTTTGAAATCTCAAGTTTTGCAGTCGATGCAAACTGTCCCTGCGGGAAATTGGCGAGATATTTCTGATAAGCCGCTTTGGTGTGATTTCCTCTGGCGGTCTGCCAAGCGCGGTTGTCGGCTTCAAGCAGCGAAATATTTTTTCTTGCAGATTGGGCATAATCACCGTCGGGCCATTCGTTCAGATAGGCCTGAAAAGCTGCGATCGTATTTGTAACCGAGGCGGCATTCCATGCTTTTCTGTCATTTTCGGCTCTGATTTTTGCCAGTTTTATTTCTTCTTCAATGATCTTGTTGATCTCATTGTTGACAGCTCTTTGTTCTTTTTGTTTGTCAGAAATCTGTTGCGCGATTACGCCCGCATTTTTCTTGTATTCCTCAACCACTTTCTCTTTTGCTGTTTTCTGATTTTCAAGATCGTCAGTGATGATTGACTGTTGCGCAAGAACCTCTTCTTTTTCAAGTTTTGATTTTTCGCGGGCTGCTTTTTCCTTTTCTATCGCCTGTGACTTTGCCAGAATCTCTTCGGCTTTTCCGAGCTGATAATCCGAATAACGCTCAAGATATTTGATCCGGTGGAAGGCCTGTTTCAAACTTTTGGCAGACAACACAAATAGCAGTTTGTTTGAAACCGATTTGTTTTTGTATGCTTTCACCAGAATATCCTTGTATTCTTTTCTCAATTCAACCAGCTCTCTGCTCAGCTTATTGATTTCGAGCTGGGTCAGATAGATTTCGTCTTCTATGTATCTTTTTTCTTTGGTAAGTCCTCTGATCAGTTTTGTCTGTGCAGAAATTTTGCTGTCCAGATTTTTGATATACAGCAATGAGGTTTTTGAATCCGCCTGATTCTTTTGCAGATCTTTGTTCAGATCGGCAATTTCTTTTTTGAGCGCATTGTTTTGTTTCTGAAGTTTATCCTTCTGTTCTTTGAGTTCCTGCTCGGTAATCTGTGAATAAGTCACACCGGAAACCAGCAGAAACAGGATGGTAAATATCAGATAGGTGTTTCGTTTCATTTTAAAATGCCATTGGGTTTGTAACCTGAAGGAATCTCAAATGGAGTCGGGCTTTCCACAAAGGTAAAATTATTGTATTCCAACTCAACTTTTTGAGTTTTCTTGTCTTTTACCAAAACTTTAACATATTTTGGGAACTGCTGCGGACCGACCGACATCCAGCCCGAATAACTGATTTCCAGTTCCATTCCAGAAGCCGGATCTTTCAGCTGCGCCTCAACCAGTCTGAAATTGTTGTCAAAACGATAAATTTGAAAATATTTTCCTTCTCTCGGATGTTTCAGTATTTTTTGATTGTCTGCAAAAGCAAGCAAATACTGATTGTTTTCAATTTCAAGTTCAAAATCTTTTGGATTGAGATCGACAAAAATTCTGCCCAGCATCAGATTCTGAAGTTTTTCATAATCGATGAAATCAACTTTCAGCAGATTGTTGAAATACTGAAAACCGCCGTCGATGTAAGTTTTGTTTAATTTCTCATAAGCCTGAAATCCGTCGGGTGTGATCAGTGCACGTGCTGCTGTCAAACCGAATTTTGAAACATTGACCCAGATTTTTTCTTTGTTTCTGATATAAATTTTTCCGCTCAGACTTGCCCGGTTGTTATCAATATCCGCATCGATTCTTGACTGTATGGTCAGATCTTTAAAAACCGGTTTTTGTGAACCGATCTTTTTTACAAATGTAGAAGTGTTCATCCCTGCTGCTTCATTTCCGCCCGGTATGTTTTTGGCCGTACCGCAGGAAATAAATGCCAGAAGAATTGACAATCCGAAAAAATGGCTGAATGAAACCTTCATTAATCTTTGTTTTTGAAATCGAGTACCGAATAGTCTCCAAGGCTCAGATTTCGTGCCACACCGTAATATTCCGCATTATTTCCGATCATTGAATCGGCAAGATTCCCATGTTCGATGATACAGTTTTCCTGAATCAGACTGTTGTGGATATTGCTCGAAATTACTTTAGTGCCATTGCCCAGGGAAACATAAGGACCGACTTTAGAATTCTCGATTGTCACATTTTCACCGATAAAACAGGGCGGAATAATCAGTGAACTGCTGATTTTTGAACTGGAAGGAATGTTTTCAAATTCCTGTTTTTCAAATTCCAGAATCTTCGCATTGGTCTGAACGGTCACCGTTTTGTTTCCGCAGTCCATCCATTCGTCAACCGGTCCCAAAGTGAATTTCTTTCCTTTCTGATACATATGTCTCAATGCATCGGTCAGTTGGTATTCACCGCCTTTGACACGGATATCGTTTTCGATGATGTTTCTGATTTCTTCTTTCAGACCGTCACCGTCTTTGAAGAAATAGATTCCGATGATTGCAAGATTGGAAACAAATTCTTTTGGTTTTTCAACAAAATCTGTGATCACGCCGTACTGATCGAGTTTGACCACACCAAACGCACTCGGATCATCTACCGCTTTTACCCAAACGACACCGTCAGAACTCATGTCGAGGTCAAAATCTGCTCTGAACAGTGTATCTGCAAAAGCAACCACCACCGGTCCGGTCAGCGAATCTTTCGCCATCCACACTGCATGTGCGGTTCCGAGCGGTTCATCCTGATGATAGATCGTTCCTTTTGCGCCCAGTTTTTCTGCAATTTCCAAAAGATTTTTTTCAACTTCAGATCCGAAATCACCGATGATGAATGCAATTTCATCCACTTTCTGATCAGAAAGTTTGGTGATGTCTTCGGCAAGCCGCTGAACAATCGGTTTTCCGCCGATCGGAATCAGCGGTTTTGGAACAGTCAGTGTATGCGGTCTGAGTCGTGAGCCGCGTCCGGCCATCGGTATGATAATTTTCATTTTTTCTGATTTTTAATTTTTTCCTGTACTTCCAAATCCTCCCGCACCGCGTTCGCTGTCCTCAAGTTCATCAACCTGCTCCCAGACTGCGGTTTCGTGTTTTGCAATCACCATTTGGGCAATCCGTTCACCGTCGCGTATGCTGAAATCTTCGGCCGACAAATTTATTAAAATCACACGAATTTCACCCCGATAATCGGCATCAATGGTTCCCGGAGTGTTCAAAACCGTCAGACCGTTTTTGAGAGCCAGTCCGCTTCTCGGTCTTACCTGTGCTTCGTAACCCGCCGGCAGTTCTATAAAAAGTCCGGTCGGAATCAGTTTTCTTTCCAATGGTTTCAAAACCACTTCCTCTTCCAGATTTGCAGTCAGATCGACACCTGCAGACAGCGCGGTTTTGTATTCCGGCAACGGATGTTTTGATTGGTTGATGATTTTAATTTTCATTTTTTTAAGTTTATTTAATTTTAACCGATTGTTCATTTATTAATTTCAAACTCTTTTTTTCGATCGAATAGACAATTGCAACATAAGCAATCACAAACAGATTTCCTACGATAAAACTGTTTTCTGAAAAATGATAGCCCAGCATTCCAAAACCGATGCTCAGCACCATATAAAATACAATCTTTCTGGTTTTGTACGGAATTCTGTAACTGCTCTGACCCCAAAAATAGGAAATCAGCATCATCAGTCCGTAAGCAATCAAAGTTGCCCAGGCAGATGCGATAAATCCGATTTTTGGAATAAATATGATATTGAAAAGTATGGTTGCGCCCGCACCAATCCATGATACGATGGTCCCCACATAGGTTTTGTCGGTGACTTTGTACCAGGTCGAAAGATTGTAATACACACCAAAAAAGAAATTTGCAACGACAACGATGGGTACTATTTTCATAGCAATCCAGTAATCAGGATTCGGAATGATGATTTTTTTGATCCAATCGAGATTTCCGAGCAGTGCCACCAATGCAAAACCGCAGAACATTACAAAATAAAGCATCACATCGGCATAAGATTTCTTTGCGTCTTCGTCCATTGCTTTTTTGAAGAAAAAAGGTTCAACGCCCAATCGGTAGGCGGTCACCATCAGTATCATCAGTGTTGCAATCTTATAACAGCCGTTGTAAGCGCCGGCTTCTGATTCGTCGATCATATCGCGCAAAAGAATTTTGTCCAAATTTTCATTGGTCACAAACGCAAGTCCGGCAATCATGATCGGATAACCGTAATTGAGCATTTTTTTGAATAATTTCCAGTCAAAAAACCATCTGACCTGTCTGATGATTGGAAATAAAAGCAGCATTCCGAAGAAAGATCCGATCACATTGGCGACAAACGGATAGGAAACATTTGATTCCATCCCGATTTTTTGAAAAAATTCTTTTGGAATCACAAAAAAGAATAACACCACCAATCCAACCTGGAAGAGGTTTTGTATAATCTTGATTGCAGCATATTTGATCGGCTGATTTGTAAATCTGAGATAGGCAAAAGGCACCATACAGATTGCGTCAAAAAAGGCCATCCATGCAAAATAGATGATGTATTCGGGATTTTCGGTATAATCAAAAATCCTTGCAATCGGTATATTGAGCAGATACATCAGCAGCAGAAAAGTTGCCGCATTGACAAACACAAACCAGAAAGCGGTATGAAAAACCCGGTGCGAAAGATTTTTATCGGCCGAATATCTGAAATAAGCAGTTTCAAAACCCATGGTCAGCACCACATTCACAAATGCAACCAGCGCATAGAGCTGGCCGAATTTTGAAAACTCTGCGGTGTTGATCTGACTGGTGAACAGAGGATTCAGCGCAAAATAAATCAGCCTGGGCAGAATCGATCCGATTCCGTAGATGACGGTTTCACTTAAAAGTCTTTTGTACAATCTATTTCAGGTTTATTGACGCAAAATTCTGCTTTCTTTTTGAAACAAAAAAAATGTTTGAAAATAAAACGCAAAAACTCAAAGTTTATTGAAATCTGAGCACTGTCTTTTAAAAATTAGTACTTTTGGAGCGTTGTTAAAGAAACAGCCTATGTCCCAACCCAAAGTAGGATTAGTCGGCGGCGGCAGCTGGTCAACAGCAATCGCCAAAATGCTCAGCAGAAACCACGAATCGGTTTTCTGGTGGGTAAGAAACGAGCCGACCAGAGAATACATACTGAAAAACAGACACAATCCGAATTATCTGAGTTCGGTGGAATTCAATCAGAAATTTTTAAATCTGACCACCGATATCAACCGGCTTTTTTCGGAAAGTGAACTGATCATTCTATCTGTGCCTTCGATTTATCTCGAAGACTGTCTGAAAGATCTGACCGTTCCACTGGATGATAAATTTATCGTTTCTGCCATCAAAGGGATTGTTCCGGGACATTATAAAATTGTGAGCGAATATCTGAAAGATCAGTTTGATTTGGATTATGAAAATTACGGTGTGATCAGCGGTCCGTGTCATGCCGAGGAAGTTGCGCTCGACCGATTGTCTTATCTGACCATTGCGGCACAGAACAAGGAAAAAGCAAAAACGGTTGCAGATTGTCTGAAATCTCAGTTTATCAAAATCAATCTTTCTGAAGATGTGTTGGGAACCGAATATGCATCGGTACTGAAAAATATTTATGCCATCGCAGCCGGAATCGCACACGGTTTGGGCTACGGAGACAACTATCAGGCGGTGCTGATGAGCAATGCCACAAGAGAGATGAACCGAATTACCCAGCACATTTCACCGGTCAAAAGAGATGTGACCGATTCTGCCTATCTGGGCGATCTGCTGGTGACCGGTTATTCGAGTTTTTCAAGAAACCGGATGTTCGGAAATATGATCGGAAAAGGATATACGGTCAAATCGGCGATACTTGAAATGAGCATGGTGGCAGAAGGTTATTATGCAACAAAAAGTGTTTATCAGCTCAAAAAAGTACTCGAAGTAAAAGCACCAATCCTTTCTGCGGTTCACAAAATTCTTTACGACGAAAAATCACCCAAAAAAGTCTTTAAACGCCTGTCGGCCAAATTGAATTAATAAATGAAATCTTCTACTCTGATTTTTATCTGTTTGACACTGATTGTATTTGGTCTTGTCTTTATTGCATTTGGCAAATTCTTGAAAATCAATGACAATATAGACGGAAAAGAACCCGGCGACAAAGCACTGATCATCGGAATGTGGCTTGAACTGATCGGTCTGATCATTTCTGCCTATCTGTTTTCCAGAAAAAATAAATAAAGATGCTGCGCAGAGACTATATGCTGAAACTGATCGAACAGTTTGCAAAAATGGTTGCCAAACTGCTTGATTTGGATTTTATAAACGAACCCGAAGCTTTTTATTCAGATTTCAATTCATTGCTGAATGATTATTTCAAAATCAAACCGGATGAACTGAATCTGCTGCTCAAAGAAGATGCTGCAAGAGATGCGATGCTTTTGGATGAGCATTCAAAAAATTCACAGCTGCTGCTTTTTGCGCGTTCGGGTTTTGTATTCGCCAAAAAAGGAGAAACCGAAAGAGCGCGAATCTGTATGGAAATTATTGAAAGAATCAAAACACATCATTCTTCACTGTTTGAATTTCCAAATTCTGAAAGTATAAAGATTGAGGAGGAAATCTCAAAACTTGCCGAAATTTTGGAACAATAAAAGCCCCGGTTTCCCGAGGCTTTTCTGTAACATTATAATTTACAATCAATTATTTTTTGATGACCTTAAAGGTTTCAACCTGACCGCCTTCAAGAACTGCTTTGAATACATAAGTACCCGCAGAAAGTGAAGTCAGATCGATCTGACCGTTAAGGGTTTTGGTGCTGATTACCTGCTGACCTGCCATATTGTATGCTTCAACAGATTTTACAGTTTTCTGTGATTTGATGTTCAACACATCTTTTACAGGATTCGGGTAATAAGCAAAATCAAACGAACTCATATCGTTTACACCCATTTCAGGACATTCAACTTTTACGGTTACTGTAGTCGGCTGACTGGCTGACTGATACAGGTCTGCAATCAGATAATAAGTTACGCCTTCTTCCAGGTCGATTTGTTCGTTTTCTTCACCGGTCCAGTACCAGCCCAGAATATTCACACCTGTATTTCCGCATGAATCCATCAGGAAGAAGTCTGCATCCTGAGTTCCCTGATTAAGGTCAAAGGTATAAGTTCCGCTGACAGGAGCAGTGAATTCCCATACTTTTTCAGAACCCGGATAGTTATAAGACACACCCGGATAGTTGGTCCAGACACCTGCATTCGGAATCAGTTCTGCTGTATATTCAACATTACATTCCATTACGGTTTTCTCCTCACACGGATCTTCCGAACCGCTGTCGATCAGCTGACCGTCAAAAAATACAGCCCAGCCCATTGCCATAAATGCAGGTCCGTCTGTAAATCCGCAAACATAATTTCCGTCAGAAGAAATTTTGTAACCTGTACCGGCCAATTCGCTTGCATCGATTCCAAATCCTGTCAGTACATCTGAAAGAAGCTGAGGATCTGCACCCAAATCAGGATGATAGATAATCGGCAGTCTTGCAAATCCGGGATATTCTGCATATCCAAATGCAATTCCGTTGTCAGAAATTGATGCAAAAGCAGCTGTAAACGCATCTGCAGGAATATTCAATTCCTCCATGGTATCAGTTGATATGTCATAGATAAAAGGTGCATCCATAAATCTTCCGGATACCTTTCCGCTGTTGTTGATTCCGTTTGCTTCACCCGAATCTTCACCCAGGAGAGTGATTGAACCGTCAGGATTAAAAACTGCCGGCATTCTCAGTGTTCCGCTCGGAAGGTCATCAACCCATCCAACCGCATAACCGTCATTGTTAACAGCGTATGCAGCACTGTACTCGTACAAAGCACTTTCAAGCAGTCTGAATTCCTGAGTATCTGTATTGTATATAAAACCCCATGCAGTATCGGTGCCGGGATCCCAGCCGGTCTGACCGACCACCCAGATTCCGTTTTCGGAAACATCATAGAGTGTGTCATCTTCGGTTAAAGGAACTGATGAAGGAAATGCAGTCCAAACACCTCCTACTCTCATGCCCGGAACTATATTTCCGGCGCCGTCATCCATCATTCCAAGTACATCATCATTATCGTTGATAGCTGCAGTACCATATACTCCAGTCTCCGGCGGAGTCAGCGCGTTTGTAGCAAAATCATAATAACCGCCCATCAGGACACCGTGTCCCTGGTTGTTGATATCCATGATCGCTGTTCCAAAATCATCCAGCTGATTGTACTGAACCTGTGCAAAAAGACTGCTTCCTGCAGCAAAAATCCCCGCAACCAGCAATCCTTTAATTTGTAATTTTCTTGTCATTGTTTTTTGTTTGATTAATTAAAAAATTTATGTAAAAATAGGTCTATGATACATACAGTGAAAGAAATTGTCTTTTGGAATTACCGAAATCCAAAAGCCTGATTAAATCTCTATCTGTCTATGTCACTATAATTTAATAGAAAGAAAGAATAAGCGAAAGAAATTAAGCCAAAAAGAAAAGAGGTGCCTAGAAAACACCTCTTTTAGAAAAACTACTTAACTACCTGAAAAACTATTTATTTCTATTTCTTTTATATTGTCGGCATCCAAACTTCAAATTCTTAGCTTATCCGACAGTGATTCATTTCATGTGTGAAACAAATTCGATGTAAAAGTATAGGCTTTGGCCCAATAAAAAAAGGTAATGGTTTTTGGAATTCACGAATTTCGAAAGACGATATAAGGGTGTAATTCACTGATAGAGAATTATTTATGCGAGTTATCGGAGAGTTATGAATTATATTTTTAATTTAGAGTTTTATTTGGGATTTCATCTTCCCAAACTCATTTCTGAACAAAATTTCGGATCTGACAATCGAAAAAAGAGTACCCAAAAACATCAATCCGAAAACCGAAATCAGAATCAGATATTTCAATTTTCCGGATTTTTCTTTTTCTGCTATTTCCCGATTGTAATCACTGAGGATATTATTGATTGTATTTCTTTCAGATTGCCTCAGCTGACGAATAGTATTGTTGTACATATTGTCGTACTTTCTGAAATTATCCCAGTCTTTTTTTGCCAGATAATTGTCTGCCAGACCTCTGTATAATCCTGAATTCAGTTCGAGATCGCCCACATTTCCGGCAAGACTGTCTGCTTCAATCAGCTCGTTGAGCGCCAGGTCATAATTACCTTCAATGGTATAGACTTCTGCAAGTCCTCTCATCGAAAATGCCCTGAGGCTGACGGCTTCAACATCTTTGACCTTTTCTTTGGCGATCATAAAACTCGCCTTTGCAGAATCCTGCTGATTCAGACTGATGAAACAGTTGCCTTTGTTATAGGATACAACACTCTGGTTGACTCCGATCCTGTCACTGGTCATATCGGATTCTGAATAGGTACGAAGTGCCTTGTTAAAATAATCGATGGCAATATCGCAGCTGAGCTGATCACTGTATATAAATCCTTTGATCGCATAATTGCTTCCCATATCAAACAAAAGCTTCTCTTTGTCCTTTGATTTTTCAAAGATTCGGTCTGCTTCTTCCAGTATTTCAAGCGCTTTGTCATTTACGCCCAATGAATGGTACTGAGCTGCTATTTTGACCAGAATTTTAAACTCCTGGGTCGGATTTTTCAGTTTTGAAGCAATATCTTTTGCCTTCATTGTTTCCTGAAGCGATCTTTCATAATCTCTTTTTGATGAATATGAATTTGAAAGCATCAGATAAATCGAAATCAGTTTTTCCGGATTGTCTTCATTTTTTTTGAGCAGACTCTCGCCGATCTCGATTGCCTTGTCGGGATCGTCATACACATACATCATAGCTGACTGCATCAGACTGTCTTCAGAAACCTGTGCATTGAGCAGATTGAACATCAGCAATATGCAAACCGGAAAATATTTCAGATATTTCATAAGTCTTTCCATATCAATTCGATATATGTTCCTGATGTGATTCTTCTCTGATGAAATCAACAAACATGATAGGCGAAACACCAACAATCGATTTGAATACGGTTGTAAACGTACTGTGTGACGAATAGCCGCATTCTTCAGCCAGATAACTCACTTTGTAATTGAGATATGCCGGATCTTCTTTCATTTTTTCGGTGATATAATCTATTCTCAATTTGTTGATATATGCATTGAAATTCTTGCCCTTGTTACGGTTGATGACCTCAGAGAGATATTTTGTATTGGTATTCAGCTGAGTCGCCAATTTGCTGAGAGACATATCTTTATGATTGTATCTTTTGCTGCTTTCAAATTTTTCAAGCGCTGCAAGTATCTGTTCTTCGCTCTCCTTCAGCAGCGAACTTGTTTTTGGATGTGAATTGGTTTCTGCTTCTTTTTCAACGGTTTCAGCAACAGCTTCGTACTCCGGTTCAATTACAGTTTCTTCAGCCGGTTTTGTCTTTCTGACTTCCTTCAGCTCTTCCTGACTTTTCAGATAGTTCAGCAGTCTGCCAAACATCTTCAGACGGTTTCGGTTTCTGATGTAAAAAATAATTTTAAGCGCCAAGGCGACCATTGCCAGCGAAAACAATATCCACATAATGCTCCTGTAAGTAGCAGTCTGCTTTGAATACCGCCTGTCCAATTCTTTGATTCTCAGCTTGTGAGCCTCGTTCGAAGCCTTGGTTTCAATTTTTGACGAGGCAAGATTAAAAGATTTGGAAAGCTCACTGTACTTTTGAAATTCCTGAGGATTTCCCAAAACCAGAAAATTCGCAGCTATTTTGTCATAAAGCACCTCATTCAAAAAAGGATTTTTCAGTTCATCAGAAATTTGAATCGCCTTTTTGTAATTCTGCATGGATGATTCAAAATTCTTTTGCTCAAAATCAATATCGGCAACCAGACCGTAATAAAGTGCTGCCTGATAACCAGGATTTGATTCGCTCCAGTTCTTTTTGGCTTCTGCTGCAAACATCTGTGCAGAATCTATCACACTGTTGAACAGAGACTTGTTTCCTTTTTCAATCAGATGCTCGGTTTCAAAAATTGATTCTTTCGATTTTCCTGAATCATCATTGACAACATCAGCACCTTTCAGTTGCAGAAAACCAAAAATTCTGCCGATCAGTTCACGAATTTTGAATTTGAATTCCGAATTATTGCTTTCATCTGCCAGTTCTTTTCCTTCAAACGCCTTTGTCAGCGCCAAATCATAATCGCCAAGGATATAAGAAGAAAGCGCACCAATGTACAGCGATCTGATTTTCACCTGATCGTCGGTTGCATTTTTCAATGTATGTTCTGTGATTGTACCCGCTTCAACCGGATTATACGACACGATTTCCTGAGCCTGATTCAGCAGTTTCTCAGCCTCTGAAGACTGGGAATAAACGAAACAGGTGATTAGGCAAAAAATTACCGTAACCTTACTTTTCAGGCTCATTGTGGTTTTTCTAATTTACAAAGATAGAATTTTTCTTCACTAATCACGCCTTGCCAGGCTGATTTGTGAGATTTTGGATCAGCCGCAACAGTCATTCCGGGTCTTTACATCATATTGAGATTCAATATACTAAATGATAGATTTCCAAATCTTCTCAATAATTTGAATAATATCTTTTGACAAAATCCATGGTCTGGTCAAAGATCGGTTTTGTGAATTCAATAAATAAACTCTGACTTGGCGGCGGCGGAAGCGGACCTCCTTTTGACAGTTTGTATTCTTCGTCGTTCAGCGCACGTTCATCTCCGTTGTACGTCAGCCACTGATTTCCCCAGACAAACTGACCCGGAAATCTTTTGTTTTCCAATATCCTTGTATTGTCAGAATTGATGATTTTGACCGAAAGCAGACCCTGTGAAATCACTTCCTGTCTGTGAAGCGTCACATTTGCTTTGGCTTTGCCGTAAACATCTACGGTCTGACCGTTCACCTGCGTTCTGCCGATGACCACACTGTCTTTGACCGCTTCATAACGGTCGGTGCTTTCATAAAAATTTCCAACCGAAAAATCCTCAAAATCAAGCACCATAAACTGATCAGGTCTGATTATATTTCCTTCGCCGGTTTCCTTCCAATTGTAAAATCTGACAAATCTGTTTTTTGAAAATTTATTCATTTCGCTCATCAGATTGTCATAAAAGAAATCTGATGTCAATTGATAGCGTGACGGTGTCTGAGGTTTTTCGACAACGACTTTGAGTGTTGCCGCATCAAATGCCATGTTGATTTTCTGACCGACGTCCCTGTAACCTCTCACATATTCGTCTGCTTTTTTATAGGCATAATAAGCCTGACGGGCATCCATGATGTCGCCCGATTTCATCAGCATTTCCGCCTGATTGTATTTTTCTTCGGCTGCTTTTGGCAACATATCGCCAAGTTCACGGGAAAAACTGGTAGGCTGCCCGATCAGCTGAATCGCTTTCGGGCTGCCGTGAATCAAATCTGCCAGATCGTTGAGCGCAATGTATTCGTCTGCCGCAAAACTGTATTTATCAGGACTGTTAAAAGCCATTGCGTTGTTAATTTTTCTCAGCGCATCCTGTTTTGCAAGCGGATAGGACTGAATAAGTACTTTTGCTGCCTTTTTGTTGTTTGGATTTGATTTCAGCTGTTTCACAGCTTCGCGGGTCGCTTTCGAATACTTTCCTTTTTCAAGCGATCTCTTTCCGGAAGAGCAGTTCAGAGAGATTCCGGCAATCAGAATAAATACGAATGAGTAGATTATTTTATTCATATTCTTAAGTTTTAAATTGAAAGAAATTTGAAATATCAATAACCAATATTTCAAAGTATAAGCCAAATTACAATTTTATTCGAAATTCGAAAAATTGATCCAAAAATCAGCTTCGGAAAATGTCAAATTATTGCTGTTTTTATTAACTTTGCGCCTGATTTTCATCAATTAACAAACTTTAACATTATTCTATCAATTAATTGGCGAAGGCCTTTTAATATTTTGTGCAACTTAGCCTCTTTAATTTCAACCAATGCAAAATGAATTGACCTCAACAGATATCAGACTGATAAGTGAGGAAATAGAAAGAGAAAGCCAGTCGATCTACAGGCTCTCGGAAGAAATCAACAAAGTAATCGTAGGACAGGAAAAAATGGTGGAAAGCCTGATGGTTGGGCTTTTGGCAAACGGTCATATCCTTCTGGAAGGTGTGCCCGGACTGGCCAAGACACTCGCCATCAAAACGCTTGCAGATGCGGTCAACGGTTCATTTTCAAGAATTCAGTTTACACCCGACCTGCTGCCGGCAGATGTGGTGGGAACGCTGATTTACAACATCAGAGAAAACCAGTTCGATATAAAAAAAGGTCCGATCTTCGCCAATTTCGTATTGGCAGACGAGATCAACCGTTCGCCTGCAAAAGTACAGTCGGCGCTGCTCGAAGCTATGCAGGAAAGACAGGTGACCATCGGTGATGAAACCCATAAACTCGAAAATCCGTTTTTGGTGCTTGCCACCCAGAATCCGATCGAACAGGAAGGAACCTATCCGCTGCCTGAAGCACAGGTGGACCGTTTTATGCTTAAAACCGTGATCAGTTATCCGGATCGAGAAGCTGAACGTCTGGTGATTCAAAACAGCATCAATGATTCTTTTCCAAAAGTCGAAAAGGTGATCGATCTTCATGAAATTCTCAGACAGAGAGAGTTGGTGAAGAAAGTCTATATGGACGAAAAAATTGAAAAATACATACTCGATATCATCTCAGCATCAAGAAATCCGAACGAATTCAGACTGCCAAAACTGTCGTCTCTGGTTTCTTACGGTGCATCGCCGAGAGGTTCGATCAATCTGGCGCTTGCCGCAAGGGTCTATGCCTTCCTTCGAAGAAGAGCCTACGTGATTCCTGAAGATGTGAGAGCGATGAGCAAAGATGTGCTGAGACACAGAATCGGTCTGAGTTATGAAGCAGAAGCCGAAAACATCAGTTCGGATCAGATCATCGACGAGATCCTGAATGCGGTTCCGATTCCTTAAACTGTATTTTCAAGCCGTAATATTCCGATTGAATTGGATACCAAAGAAATCATCAAGAAGGTCAAGCTGATTGAGCTGAGAAGTCGCAGGAATGCGAATGACCTCTTTATGGGCGAATACAAAAGTTCGTTCAAAGGAAGAGGTATGATTTTCTCGGAAATCAGACCTTATCAGTACGGTGATGATGTCAGAAACATCGATTGGAATACGACTGCGAGATACAACGAACCTTATGTCAAGGTATTTGAAGAAGAAAGAGAGCTGACGATGATTCTGATGGTTGACATCAGTGCATCAAACCGTTTCGGAACACGAAAACAGTTCAAATCAGAGCTGATGGCAGAGCTCTGTGCCACACTGGCCATGTCTGCCATCCGTTTCAACGATCGGGTCGGACTGATTCTGTACACAGATGAAGTCGAATTTTATATTCCGCCAAAAAAAGGCAAAAAACATGTGCTGAGAATCATTCGGGAACTGATCAATTTTGAACCAAAAAATAAATCAAACAATCTTTCGAATGCGCTCAGATTCACAATCGACACCTTCAAAAGAAAGGCAAACATATTTATACTTTCAGATTTTATTGACGACAGCGATTATGAAAAAAATCTGAAAATTACCGCCAAAAAACATGATGTTGCAGGCATACGGATCAGCGACGAAAGAGAAATCATACTTCCGGATGTGGGCATGATCAGACTGACCGACAACGAAACCGGAAAAACAAAACTGATCAATACTTCCTCTCCCCGATTGAGAGCGGCTTATACTGATTATCACCGTAAGATGGGACATCGGTTTGAGCAGAATTTCAAACATGCAAATGCAGGAAAACTTGAGATCAGAACCGGTGAAGATTTTGTAAAACCATTGTTGAATTATTTCAAAAAACATTCTGCAAGATGAATCTGAAATTTTTTGAAACGATGATTCATTACAGCTTCCAAAAATTGTTTTTCGGATGGCTGATTCTGCTGATTCCGGTGATTTCAACGGCACAGATCGATACAAAAATCGACACTGCACACATCAAAATCGGCGAACCGATTCATTACACGCTCAGCGTACTGATGAAAAACAATTCAAAAATCAAACTGCCCGAATTAAAAGATACAATCAGCAGTCATATTGAAATTCTTAACCAGCAGACCGATACAGTTGCAGACGGAAACGAACAAAAGCTGATTCGGAAAATGACTCTCACTTCCTATGACCCGGGTGAATTTCTGATCCGTTCGCTGCCGGTGATCATCAACAGTGATACGCTGCTTTCTCATTCGTTTCAGATTCAGGTGGATGATGTGGCAATCGATTCCGCAAATCTTGCCGGATATCCGATCAAACCGATCATGGACGAAACCTACAATTGGAAAGATTATCTGAGAAAATACTGGTTTGAAGGACTGATTGTTTTGCTGATGTTGGCTGTTTTGGCAGTTGTTTTCTGGTGGATGAAAAACCGCGAAAAGAGAATTGCAAAAAGATTAATTCCAAAAACACCTTATGAAGAAGCAAAAGAAGCTTTGAAAAAACTGGATGACAAAAAATATCTCGACAAACATCAGATCAAACCTTATTATTCGGATTTGTCATTTCTTTTGAGAAGGTATTTGGGCAGGGTATTTAATTTCTCTTCATTGGAACTGCTTTCCGATGATCTGGTCGAGCATTTGAATCAGACGCAGCATATCAGCAAAGATGAAGTCGGAAAACTGAAAGAATTTCTGTTTGATTCCGATCTGGTGAAATATGCAAAAGCAATTCCGGAAGAAAGCCGTCATCAGCTGTATCGCAGATGGGTCGAGGATTTGATCGAAAAGACCAAACCGGTTGAAATTGAGGATGAATCACAGCAAACCAATTCAAAAAACAACGGGCGATGATCGGCAATTTTGAATTTCAGTTTCCCTGGGCACTCCTGCTGTTGCTCCTGCTCCCGCTGCTGGTTTACAGCCATTACAGACGGAAAAACAAAAAAGCGGGCGTTAAGATTTCAACCCTGAAACCGTTTGAAAATTCACACAGTTTTCTGACCGAACTCAAACCGTTTATCTATCTGCTGAGGATACTGGCACTTGCTCTGATCATCATCGCTCTGGCAAGACCACAGATCGTTGAAGCGACCACAAGCGTTAAATCAGACCAGGGAATCGATATCATGCTGACCGTCGATACTTCGCTCAGTATGCTTGCAAAAGATTTGACACCCAACCGTTTGGAAGCATTGAAAAGAGTCGCAATCGATTTTGTGGAAGAAAGACCTTCGGACCGGATCGGTCTGGTTGACTATTCGGGTGAGGCGGTGATGAAAGTCCCACTGACCGTCGATCACAATGTATTGATTGAAGAAATCAAAAATCTGCAAACCGGCGTTCTGGCGGACGGAACAGCAATTGGTGTCGGTTTGGCAACAGCTGTGAACCGATTGAAAGACAGCGATGCAAAAAGCAAAATCATCATACTGCTGACCGACGGAGTGGAATCGATTGATTATGAAAACAATCTGCTTTATATTTCACCAAAAGAAGCTGCCAAAATCGCATTCAGCAAAGGAATTAAGGTATATACCATTGGAATCGGGACCAACGGAAGAGCGCCTTTTCCGACCGGCAGAGATATGTTTACAGGTGAATTGATTTATACGATGGAACCGGTTGAAATTGATGAAATTTCATTGAAATACATTGCAAAAGTCACCGGCGGACAGTATTTCAGGGCAACCGACAATGAAACGCTCAGAGAAATCTATGAATACATCAACAAACTTGAAAAAACAGATGTGAATACGATCAAATATTACAATTACACCGAATTGTTTTCAAAATTTTTGGTCTGGGCACTGATTTTGCTGATTATTGAACTGACTCTTCAAAAAACAATTTACAAAGAACTGAACTGATGGAGTGGGGACATCCTGAAAATATGATCTGGCTTTTGTTCATTCCGGTTTTTATCGGTCTCGGCATCTATGTCTATCGATGGCGAAACAGAGCCAGAAGGAAATTCGCAGATCCCGAACTGGTTTCAAGAATTTTCCCCGGTCGTTCTAAAAATTTTTGGCTCAAGACACTGCTGATCAGTTTCGGATTCTTTTTTGGTGTTGCGGCTCTGATGGATCCGCTCTATGGCGAAGAAGAAGTTCAGACAAAAAGAGAAGGCACCGACATCATTTATGCGCTCGATCTGTCAAACAGCATACTCGCTGAAGATGTGGCACCCAGCCGATTGGAAAAAGCAAAAAAAATTATTTCCGAATCGATTGAAAGACTTGGCGGTGACCGTGTCGGACTGATTGTTTTTGCGGGTGATGCCTATATGATTTCACCGCTGACCACCGACTACAATTCGATTTTGGCTTATATTGATTCTGCATCACCCGAACTGATCACCAATCAGGGAACAAATTTTAATTCGGTGATAGAAAGAGCAGTTGAAATGTTCAAAGGTGTGTCGCCTGCCGGAAAATTGCTGGTGCTGATTTCGGATGGTGAAGACAACGAAGGAAATATCTCAAAATCAGAAAATCTGGCCAAAAAAAATCATATCAAAATTATTTCAATGGGCGTTGGGACCGCGTCAGGCGGGCCGATTCCGATGGATTACGGCAGATTTAAAGAATACAAAATGAACCGTTACGGTGAAACTGTGATTTCAAAACTCGAAGAAAAAAATCTGCAGTCGCTGGCGGGTTCTACATCGGGGTTTTATATACATGTCGATCAGACGAATACGGCACTGGACAGGCTGCACAATTTTATAAAGCGTCAGGAAAAAGAAGAAAAAAACAGTTCGATGAGTATGGGGAAAAGACATGTTTTTCAATACTTTTTGGGCATTGCTTTCCTGTTTATTTTTATAGATACTTTAACAACTGAGTATAAACTTTTTAACAACAAAAAACTCTAATTTTGACCTCATTTATGCCTAACCTGAAATTCATATTCATTTTGGTGACTGTCGCTGCATTCAGCGAATTTGGCTATGGTCAGAATACCCAATCAAAAGACTATGTAATCCGCGGAAACAGGGAATACAATCAGGATGATTTTCAAAAAGCAGAAGCGCAATACAGAACAGCCTTATCTGAAGAAGAAAATTCGGTCAAAGCAAATTACAATCTCGGAAACGCGCTTTATCAGCAAAAAAAATATGATCAGTCAAGAGCTCATTTCGATAAAATCATTCAAAACGGAAGCGCTTCAAATTCAGACAAGGCAAGCGCTTATCACAACATCGGGAAAAGTTATCTGGATGAAAAAAATTATGAAAAAGCGGTCGAGAATTTTAAAGATGCACTGAAACTGAATCCGAACGACGACGAGACCCGATACAATTACGCACTGGCAAAAAAGAAGTTGGAAGAAAAGCAGAAAGAAGACCGGAAAAATAATCAGGATTCAAAAAACAAGAATAAAAATAAGTCTGACAATCAGAATCAGGATAAAGACAAAGACAAAAACCAAAATTCAGATAAAGACAAGCAAAACCGGCAGGACAAAAATCAAAAAGACAATCAGCAGAACGGAAATAACGAACAAAACAAAAAAGACGATCAGTCCAATCCGAATCAGCAGATCCAAAAAGGCCAGGACGGTACCAATGAACAGCCGAAGTCTATGGAGGAAATGAGACAGGAAGACATGCTGGATGCACTTGGTCAGCAGGAGCGGGAGACGCTCAGAAAAATCATGAGTCAGAAAACTAAAGGAAAACGGACAAAAAATCAAAAAGACTGGTAATGACAAGAAATCTATTTTTTGTTTTATTGATTTTGGGAACCACCTCACTTCTGAGAAGTCAGGAGATTTCTTTCAAATCGGTTGCGGACAAAACCGAAGTCTCAGTCAACGAGCGCTTTTCGGTTCAGTTTGTACTGACCTACGGACAGGAAAATGTGTCTGTGGATCATCCGATTCGTCTTCCCGATTTTGGCGGACTGCAGCAGTTGGGCGAATCGACCATCAACCGTTTTCAGTTTTCAAACGGTGTTGCCATCAATCAGGTTGGCATAGAAGCGATTCTGGTGGCTGACCACGAAGGGACATACAATATTGGCAGTGCTCTGATCAGTATGGGCGGAAAAAAATACAAAACCGATCCGATCAAAATCACAGTCAAAAAAGGACTGAAACCAAAAGAACCCGCCGGACAGCGGATGAACGAAGCATTTATCAGCGCTGAACTTTCTGACGAAAATCCGTTTATCAATCAGGGAGTTATACTGGTCGTAAAAATGTATTCGAGAGAATACGGTCTTTTCCAAAGACTCAGAAATTACAAAGAACCGGATTTCAATGATGTGATTGCAAAATTCATCAGCGAACGAAACGACGAGGGTGAAAAACAGGTACTGGTCAACGGCCGGACCTATATTTCAAAAGAATTGGCGCGTTATGTCCTGTTTCCGCAAAGAGCGGGTGACATTGAAATCGATCCGTTTTCGATCAATGTGTTTATTTCAAGTTTTTACGGTGCCGAAAATATTCCGCTTTCGACCGAACCGATCACGATGCATGTTAAAAATCTGCCCGCAGCCGGAAGACCTGCAAAATTCAGTGGTGCAGTCGGTGAATTCACGCTCAATACAAATATTTCCAAAACCGAGGCAAAATCAAACGAAACCATCAATCTGGAAGTTGAAATCATAGGGAACGGAAATCTGAATACCCTGAAAGCACCTGATGTGAGCGTTCCCGAAAACATTGAAACCTATCCGCCCAAAAAGAGAGATGCATACGATCTGAGACCGACCGGGCTGAAAGGAAAAATCGTTGAAACCCATCTTCTGGTTCCGCAATACGGCGGAAATTATACGATCGGACCGATTGCCTTCAATTATTTTGATCCGGGTCAGGGAAAATACATCACACTGAATTCAAAAGCCTATCAGTTGAAAATCAGCGGGCCGCAACCGCCGAAAGACAGTGGAAAAACCGCAAAAAGCGATTTGGCTTCAAATGAAAGTCAGACTGAACCCGCGCCAAACAGTTTTATGTCAGATCTGCCGCAAAGTCTGGTCGAAGTCAAAAACAGAGTGACCAAAACGGTTGAAAAAGACAACAATTGGATCTGGATACTCGGCGGACTGATTTTGGCATTTGCTGTATTTTATATTTTCAGAAAAAAGAATTCTGCAGAAAAAGATCATAAATCAGATAAACAATTATTTTCCGAATTCAAATCTGATATCGCAAAACAACTGTCTGAACTGAAGACACTTGCAAACGGACAAAAACAGGATGAGTTCTTAAATCTTCAGGAAAAAATACTCACCGAAATCGGAATACAATTCAGCAGAATCAGTCTTTCTGAATTTACAGAAAATGATGCAGCCCAAAAATTAAAAGAAAAATTTGGTGACGCTGCCGACCGCTGGAAAACGCTGCTGCTCGACTGCAAACATTCAAAATACGGGCTCGGTGCAGCAAACATCGATCTGAACAGCCGTTATGCCGAGACCGAAAGTCTTTGGAAATCATTTCAAAAATAAGAGCGCTCAGATTGTGTCAATTCAATCATCGGGCATAACTTTGCAAAAAATTTAAATGGAAGATTTTTTTGTCAAGTTTTCTTTTAAAGAAATCGGTGCATGCTTTGCGGTTCTTTTTGCAGTAATCGATTCGCTGGGAAGCATCCCGGTGATCGTTGACATCCGTAAAAGGGTCGGCCACATTCAGTCAGAAGAAGCCACAATTGTTGCGGGTATCATCATGATTTCATTTCTGTTTTTCGGTACCAAAATTTTAAATATCATCGGAATCGATGTTGAATCATTTGCGGTTGCAGGTGCATTCGTCATCTTTGTCATCGCACTCGAAATGATCCTCGGGATTCAGATTCAGAAAGGCGTCACTGCAGAATCCGCATCCATCGTGCCGATCGCTTTTCCGCTGATTGCAGGTGCAGGTTCACTGACCACCGTACTGACGCTGAGAGCAGAATTTGCAGACATCAACATCATCATCGCAATCATACTCAATATGTTCATCGTGTACGTCATACTCAAAAATGCGGGCAAGCTCGAAAGGATTTTGGGCAAAGGACTGATGTCTGTGCTCAACAAAGTTTTTGGTGTGATCCTGATGGCGATTGCCGTCAAATTGTTTGTTTCAAATATCGGTGCACTGTTTGTCCAAAGTTTTTAATTTATGAAGACCTTTATATACATCGTAATCATTTTCATACTCGGTTCGCTGGTTTACAATCTGGCAAAATACCATTATTCAGAAAGTCTTTTTTCTGATTGGAACCGTCCGTTTGTAATCGGGATTGGTGCTGGCATCTGCGGACTGCTGCTCGCTCTGATTATGCTGAAATATCGTCAGCTGAAACCGAATTTAGAGAATCAATCAAAGAAAGGATAGATTTCTCGATCACTGCGAAACTCAAGGGTTCGTTTGCGGTAAAGATAAACATGACTTCCAAACCGCAGCAGGGTTTCAGATTTTGCTGATTCAGCCGGAATGCTTCTCTGATTCTGCGTTTGATCAGATTTCTATCGACCGCTTTTCTGATTTTCTTTTTGGGAACGCTGACTGCGATTTTATAAGATTCAGGTTTTTGCCTGTCAAAAAAATAAACCGCAGTGACCGGAAATTTTGAAAACCGACTGCCTTCAGCAAACAAATTCTCAATCCGTTTTCTGCTTTTTAATTTTCTGTCCTGACCAAATTTTAAATCCATCTGTCGAAAAAGGATTTCAAAGTTAATTCATTCTGCGATATAAGAAAGAATCATTAATTTTGTACAAATTTAAATTTAAATAAAATGTATCCCGAAGAAATAGTAACCCCAATGAAGGATCAGCTCACTTCAAGGGGATTTGAAGATCTGACCACCAAAGAAATGGTGGACGAAGCAATGAAAAGAAAAGGAACCACTCTGGTGATGGTGAACAGCGTTTGCGGCTGTGCTGCCGGTGCTGCTCGTCCGGGTGTGGTTTTGTCGCTTGACGGAAATAAAAAGCCCGATCATCTGGTGACCGTATTTGCAGGTTATGATTATGATTCAACCGAAAGAATGAGAGAATATATGCTGCCATTCCCGCCAAGCTCACCTTCAGTTGCGCTTTTCAAAGACGGCGAACTGGTGCACATGCTGGAAAGATATCATATAGAAGGTCATCGTGCAGAAGCAATTGCAGAAAATCTGAGACAGGCATACGAAGAATATGTCTGATGATTTGAACCGATAAATTTAAAGCCCTTTAATTCAACCGAGTTAAAGGGTTTTTCGTTTTTTGTCGTAATTTTACTAAAAATTTTAAATGAAAGTTTTTATCGGATTTCTGTTCACCTTCCTCTTTACGATTCAAAACTTTGCACAAACCCTTAACCCGTTTCATCAGACTTTGGCCAATCAGGTCAGTCAGAGCAACATCCTTCAGCATCTGACCGATTTTGAAAATTTCGGTGTCAAAACTTTCGGATCTCAGGAAGAAGATGAGGCGCTCAACTGGCTGATTTCATTTTATCAGTCAATGGGATATACGGATATTGAAACCCAAACCGTCAGTGCGTATGGCGAAACCGGTTCAAATCTGATTGTGACCAAAACCGGAACCGTTTATCCGGATACCTATGTCATCATCGATGCGCATTATGATACAATTAACGGACCCGGAACCAATGACAATGGAAGCGGCACTTCAATTTTGATGGAATTGGCGAGAATATTTGCAAATGTTCAGACCGAATATTCGATCAAATTCATCCATTTCACGGCGGAAGAATGGGGGCTGATCGGCAGTCAGCAGTATGTGGACGAAGTGGTCATTCCACAAAATCTTGACATCAGACTGGTTTTTAATATCGATCAGGTGGGCGGAGTTGCCGGAATGAACAACAACAAAGTCGTTTGCGAAAAAGATATATTTCAGCCGCACGGAAACGATTCAGAATCTGCTCAGATCACCCAGGAACTTTCAAACTGTATTTCGCTTTATTCAGATTTGGGAACCGTGACCGATATTGCATACGGATCGGATTATATTCCGTTTCAGGATGCCGGTTATGTGATCACCGGACTGTATGAATACAACGAATCGGATCATCCGCACACACCGACCGATACGCTTGAAAATATGGACCCGGAATATGTGTTTCAAATTGCAAAAGGATCTGCAGGTGCACTCGCCTATTTTGCTAAAGCTTATCAGAATATGGGTGTGAATGATTCGGATCTGAACCGGTTCATAGTTTATCCGAATCCGGCTGATCAGTTGATTACAATTAAGGCTCAGCCGACCAATCAGCTGAAACAAATCAGTCTGATTGATTTTTCGGGAAGAACGGTTTTTCAGTCTGCTGAAAAATTGGATCGGGATTTGATAATCAGCACTTCACAGCTGCCAAACGGAAATTATATTCTGAGAATTGACCAAAATTCATATAAAATCATCGTTCAACACAAATAATTTAGCGCTTTGTTCACAGGAATTATTGAAACCATCGGAATTGTAAAAAAAACTAAAAGACAGGATTCAAATCTGAACATTTGGATCGAATCTGATTTTACGGATGAACTGAAAATCGATCAGAGCATTTCGCACAACGGTGTCTGTCTGACGGTTACAGAAATTTCAGGCAATCAGTATTGTGTGACTGCGATTGACGAGACGCTCAAAAGATCAAATTTGGGTGAACTGAAAGAAAACAGTCGGGTCAATCTGGAACGCTGTATGCGGCTGAATGAACGTTTGGACGGCCATATCGTTCAGGGTCATGTCGATCAGACGGCAATACTTAAATCAGTTACCAATCAGGACGGAAGCAGTCTTTTTTTATTTGAATATGATGAAAAATCGACCGGAAATGTAACGGTTGAAAAAGGTTCGGTCTGTGTCAACGGAATCAGTCTGACGGTTGTGGATTCGGCGCCGGGTGAATTTTCGGTGGCAATCATTCCATATACCTTGGAGCACACCAATCTGAAGGATTTGAAACCGGGCGATCGTGTGAATCTCGAATTTGACATCATCGGGAAATATGTAAAAAGATTAATGAATCAGTAAAAATGTTCAATCACCTCAGGTTATCTCAAAAAATATTTCTGGCGCTGTTTCTGGTAATCCTGCTGACGGCGGTTTCGATTTTGATGGTAACGCTGATCAATTACAGAAAACACAGTCTGTCTTTTGCCGAAGAAAATCTGAAAGTCAAAGAAAGAGAAGTGCTTGCATCGATCGATTACGAGCTCGACAAAGTGCCCGTAAAAGTCACTCAGGACAATATATTCAGTCTTCTTCAGAATTCGATTCTCGGCATTTCCGATATCCACAAAACCGATATCAATGTTTTTGACACCCGCGGAAATCTGATCATTTCGACCGAAATGGAAGAACCGGTGGAAAGAGTGATTCCGAAACAGGTGCTGGACAGTCTGTCGAGAAATCTTGAATTTCTGAAAATTCCGATTCGTACAAAAGGCGGAAAGCAGATTCTGACCACCTACAGATATCTAAATGATATTCAGGGACATCCGATTGCGATTGTCAATATTCCCTACAAATCTGACGACAGTCTGCTCAAAAACAATATGCACAAACTGCTCAACCGATATGCGGGTGTGATGTTTTTTATTCTGATTTTCGGTGGTTTTATTTCATGGTTTCTTGCCAAAAAAATTACACAAAGAATCGATCTGATTGCTGCCAAAATCAAACAGACCGATGTGGTCGTCCACAACCGGCCGATCGGTTATGAGCTGAATGACGAATTCAAACCGATTGTCGATTCATACAACGAGATGCTTGACAAACTCAATCATCAGTCAAATCTTCTGGCGCTGACCGAACGTGAAGACGCCTGGCGCGAAATGGCAAAACAGGTGGCTCATGAAATCAAAAATCCATTGACACCAATGCGGATGCTGATTCAGAATTATGTGAGAAAATACAATCCCGAAGATCCGAATGCAAAAGAAAAATTGGACGAACTGTCAGAAACGCTGATCAGTCAGATCGATACCATGTCGGCGATTGCTGAAGCTTTTTCTGATTTTGCAAGACTTCCGGTCAGAAACGATGAAGAGATCGATGTGGCAGAAACCATACGTACAGCCCTGGAAGTTTTTCCGAGAGATTCGGTGCAATTCAATTCATCTGCAAAAGAACTGAAAATCAATTTTGACCGAATTTATCTGATCAGAATCATTACGAATCTGGTCAAAAATTCAATTCAGGCGATACCCGAAGACAGAAAACCCGAAATCAGCGTATTTCTTCAAAAAATCAAAGACTTTATCATCATCCGTGTGACCGACAACGGTATGGGAATTCCGCCGCATTTGGGCGACAAAATTTTTGAACCGAAATTTACAACCACCACCGGCGGAACCGGTCTCGGACTTGCCATGGTCAAAAAGATTGTCGAAGATTACAGCGGAGAAATCAGATACATCAGCGAAGAAGGAAGAGGCACCGAATTCATCATCAGGATACCTTATGTCAGATCCGTTTTTTAAGTTCAAAAAATTTTCTGTCCGACATCGCGATTCTGCAATGAAAGTCGGAGTGGACGGTGTTTTGCTCGGTGCATGGTCTGCTGCTGAAAATCCAAAACGAATTCTGGATATCGGTTCGGGAACAGGACTGATCGCACTGATGCTGGCGCAAAGATTTGAAACTGCTGAAATCACTGCGGTTGAAATCAACCGTTCCGCTTTTGAAGAATCAGAATTTAATTTTAAAAACAGTCCTTTTTCAGACAGAATGAAAGCTGTAAATCTTCCGATTCAGGAATTTGAAGATGAAAATAAATTTGATCTGATCGTCAGCAATCCGCCCTATTTTGAACCCAACCACAATGACGGAACCGACAGAAGTCTGGCCAGACAAAAAGCTGAACTCAGTTTTGAGGAATTGTGCAAATCTGTTGAGAGACTGATTGACACAACCGGAAATTTCGGTCTGATCCTCCCCTATTTGTCTGAGGATGAATTTATTTCAATTGCATCAAAAAATCAGCTTTTTCCCAAAAAGATTACAAGAGTCAGAGGAAATCCACAGGCTGAAGTCAAAAGAAGTCTGATGCTTTTTTCAAAAACCAAATCCAATAACGAATTTGACGAACTGACGATTGAGCAATCAAGAAATGTTTATACCGAAGAATACATCGGTCTGACAAAGGAATTTTATCTGAAAATGTAATCCGGTTAATTTCTTACCGTTCGGAAATTTTTCAATCCCAGATGAATGTGCTGTCTTTCAGGCCGTTGATCCGAATAAAAATAAACTTCTGTTTCCTGATTGATCGCTTTGACCAGATAATTATTTCCCTGAAAACAAATTTCATCGACCAGAAATTCAGCTCCTTTGTCGTCAGGAGAAATCTCTTCGGGATAAATTACAGCAAATCTGTTTTCATCGATTCTGATTCGGAACAGCCGCCACATTTCGGCGGGAGTCAGCCAGTTGAAAACACCCAAAAGTCCGGCTACATATTTATTTTTTGGCTGACTTTTTAATGCTTCGGGTTTTGCAATCTGAATCAATCGTCCGTTTTTGATCACAAAAATCCGGTCAGAATAGGCCATTGCATCATTGATGTCGTGGGTGGTAATCAACACGGTGGTGCCGTTTTCTTTTGCCCAGTCTCTGATTCCTTTTCTGATTTCGAATTTCAAAGGCTGATCAAGATGACCGTAGGGTTCGTCGAGCAGAAGGACTTCCGGTTGTGCTGCGAGTGCGGTTGCAATCGAAATCCGCTGCCGCTGTCCGCCGCTCATCTTTGACGGCAGTTCATCTTTGAGCTGCAGCAGTCCGACTGCCTTGAGTGCGCTTCTGATGTTTCTTTTCTTTTTCGGCAAATCAAAATTGCTCAAATATTTTCCCACATTTTCGGCCACGCTGATGGTTTCGAGCAGACTGAATTCCTGGGTGACAAATTTCATTTTCGGATGACCGGGCACCAGATTGAATTTGGGTCCGCCGATTTTTTCGCCGTTAAAAAGAATCTCGCCGTCGGTTGCGTCTTCCATTCCGTAAATCAGTTTCAGCAAAGTTGACTTTCCGCTGCCGCTTTCACCGAGAATACTGATAAATTCTGCATCTTCAATCTGAAAATTGATTCGTTTCAGCACTGGATTTCCGGCTGTGTATTCAAAATTGAGATTTCTTGATTTGAGCATATTCAAAGATAAACCGAAAGTTCGGAAAAGTACAATTTAAAAACAGCTCTTTGACAAAGTTTTCAATTGAACATTTTAATGATCTGATTGAAATTTAAGTTGAATTTTTTTATCGGATCAAAAATATTATTGAAATAATTTTCAGAAAAATTCAAATTCAATTGATTTTTCTTATCATAAATCAATTTTCAGGCACGCGATTTGCCATAGTTTTGCTCAAAATTTAAAGAAAAATGAAGAAAGTATTTTTAGGATTAACAGTTTTGGGGATGATTTTCATTGCTTCCTGCGGAAAAAATGCGGAAACCATTACAGCAGGCGACGCTCAGGAAGCTTCTTCTGCGTCCCAGGATTCTGAAACATTTGTGGTAAACACGGATGAAAGTTCAACCACTTGGAGAGGATTTAAATTCTTCCACGATGCGACAAAACCCGAAGTGGGTCATTTTGGAACCATCAAAATCAAGGACGGAATATTAACCGCTAAGGACGGAGTTCTTGAGTCCGGAAAAATCGTTTCTGATCAGACAACGCTTGTCAGCGATGATCTGGCAGACGATCCCGAAGGAAAAGGCAAACTTGAAGGTCATTTGAAATCACCCGACTTTTTGAATGTGGATCAGTTTCCGAATGCAACTTTTGAAATTTCAAAAGTAACCCCATTGACAGACGGCGATTACAACACTGAAATTTCGGGGAATCTGGATTTCAGAGGCGTTCCGAAAAACATTACATTCAAAGCCAATGTAAAAATGGACGGTGAAAAACTGATCATACAGTCAGAAGAATTCACCATCAACCGTCAGGATTTCGGTGTTAATTTTGCACCAAAAAATGATTCTGTGATCAAAGACGAGGTGGTTCTCCAACTCGACATCAAAGCTGACAGACAGGCATAAGCCGATTGAATATATCAGTTTGAGAAGCTTCGGGAAACCGAAGCTTTTTTTTGGAGTTAATCCGTCAAAATACGATTAAAATAAAAATTCCGGTCTGGTGAACAGACCGGAATTTGAGGTTCCGAGCGGATTCGAACCGCTGTAAACGGTTTTGCAGACCGGTGCCTAGCCCCTCGGCCACGGAACCATTTGTTTACTTTTGGTTTGCAAAGATAAAAATTTAAACCAAACTTAAAATTTCTTTTCCAAAACTATACTCACTTTTTCGACATTGCCGCCAATCGGCGGATTCATCTTTGAAAGCTTAATCACCGCACTTTCCACCTGACCGATTTCGGAGCCGATCCTGTCGAGTACTCTTTGTGCCACTGTTTCAAGCAGTTTGGACCGGACGGACACTTCTTCTTTTACAATCCGATTCAGATGCACATAGTCAACCGTATCGTTCAGACTGTCTGATTTGGTCGATTTGGACAAATCTGCTTTGATTTCAAGATCGACCACATAATCGGATCCGATCAGGGCTTCTTCGTCCAGACAACCGTGATTTGAATAAATCCGGATGTTTTCGAGTATAATTTTTCCCATGTTTCAAAATTACAATCTTTCATGAAATTTGAGACAATTCGGTCTGAAATGTTGTGTTTATAAAGAGTGGCTGACAAAAAACACTTAATTCTGATCATGAGAATTTGTAAATCTTTCATTATGCACCGTTCAAGGATTATTTCAAATAAAAAAGCAGAAGAGTTTTCTTCTGCTTTTTAAAATTTTAATGAAAATTGAGAATCTGATTATCCTTTGTACAATTCTTCAACTTTGTTCCAGTTGATCACATGAAAGAATGCTTCAACATAGTCGGGACGGCGGTTCTGATAATTCAGATAATAAGCGTGTTCCCATACATCCAGACAAAGAATCGGTTTTCCCGCACAGGCTGTATTCGGCATCAGGTTGTTGTCCTGATTCGGAGTTGAGCAGACAGCCAGAGATCCGTCGTTTTGTTTGATGAGCCAGGCCCAGCCTGAACCAAAACGGGTTTTTGCCGCATTTGAAAATTCTTCTTTGAATTTGTCAAACGAACCAAACGATTTGTTGATTGCTTCTGCCAGCTCGCCTGAAGGCTGACCGCCTCCGTTGGGTCCCATGATTTCCCAAAACAGTTTGTGGTTGTAATATCCGCCGCCATTGTTTCTTACAGCAGCTTTGTCTGATCCTTTTTGCAAAACTTCCTCAATTGAAAGTCCGTCCAATTCGGTGCCTTCAATCGCTTTGTTCAAATTGCTGGTATATCCCGCATGGTGTTTGTCATGGTGGATTTCCATTGTTTTTGCATCAATATAAGGTTCCAATGCATCAAATGCGTAGGGAAGTTTTGGTAATTCAAATGCCATAATTCTTTTATTTTTTAAGTTAAACATTTAGTTCTTCCAAAGATACGTCAGTTTTCGCCAAAACGGATGAAGATTGAATCAAAAGTTCAAATGCAATCATAAATTTTTTAAATTGCAGTATTATTCAATTCAAATGAGCAAATTCAGAAAAATCATACTTACCATACTGAAGGTTTTTATACTTCTGGTTGCGGTTATCATCGGATTGTTGTATCTGACCGGAAATCAGTATGTGATCAGAGGCGCACAGCTGACCTATCTGAAAGGTCACGACACCGCCAATATCGACGACTATGTGGATTTTGACAACAATATCATTTTGTCCGGAAAACCGCAGCCCTGGCCGGAACATGAGATGTACAACAAAATTGAGCTGACCGATACACTGACTGCAGAACTTGAAAAATTCGGAACGGTCGGGTTTTTTGTTGCAAAAAACGGTGAAGCGCTTTGGGAACATTATTGGGACGGCTATTCGGACAAGAGCCACACCAATTCATTTTCAATGGCAAAATCTGTGGTGACCATGCTGTTGGGAAAAGCGATTGAACAGAGATACATCAAATCAATGGATCAGCCGATCACCGATTTTCTGCCCGAATACAAAAATGATCCGCTGGCACAAAAATGTACGGTCGGCGATCTGTCTGCAATGACTTCGGGCTATGACTGGGTTGAAGATTATTATCTGCCGCTCAATCCGACTGCAAAGGCTTATTACGGAAGGAATATAGAAAAACAGATGCTCAAACGGGGTTTCAAAAAGGAACCGGGCGGTCATTTTGAATATCTTTCGGGCAATACCCAACTGCTTGGAATCATCATCGAAAGGGCAGTCGGAATCAGTCTGTCGCAATATCTGCAGGAAGAATTCTGGCAGCCGATGGGAATGGAAGATGATGCCTATTGGTCAAAAGACGACAAAAAAGGAATGGAAAAAGCATACTGCTGTCTGAACAGCAATGTGAGAGATTTTGGGAAACTCGGTCAGCTGCTGCTTCATGACGGAAATTGGAACGGAAAACAAATCCTCGATTCTGCCTTTGTAAAACTGATGGTAACGCCCAATTCAAAGGCATTCAACAAAGGCGAACACGAACGTTACGGTTATTCGATTTGGACCGATTATGAACACCAGCCGAATTTTTACGGTCTGATGGGGCATTTGGGTCAAAGGGTGATCGTGGTTCCGGATGAAGATCTGGTCATTGTCCGTCTGGGAAGAACCAAAGACGATCGGGATATGAACAAAGGATTTTTGGACAACGATACTTATTATTTCGTTGACGAAGTGATGAAAATGCTGAAAGAAAATAATCTGCTAAAACAACAACAGGATGTTAAAGAATTTGCCAATTGAAAAAGTACTGTTTCTCGATATAGAAACGGTTCCTCAGGTTTCGGACTGGATCGATCTGCCCGAAAACATGAAAGAATTGTGGTCAAAAAAAGTTGAAAGACAGCTTGGTGAAGATGATACGCCCGAGAGTTTTTACAACGACCGAGCCGGCATACTTTCGGAATTCGGGAAAATCATCTGTATTTCTGTCGGTTACATCAACCGTCATAAAATCAAACTGAAAAGTTTTTACGGTGATGATGAAAAAAAGATTTTGGATGAATTTTCAGAACTGCTCAACGGTTCTTATTATATATCGGGCGTGATTCTTTGTGCGCACAACGGCAAGGAATTCGACTTTCCGTACATCGCCAGACGAATGCTGATTCACGGCATGGATCTTCCGCCTGCGCTGAGTATTCAGGGAAAGAAGCCCTGGGAAATTCCGCATCTCGACACCATGGAACTGTGGAAATTCGGAGATTACAAACATTATACTTCGCTCAATTTGCTGGCTGCGATTTTTGATATTCCGACACCAAAAGACGATATCGACGGTTCACAGGTGGCAAAGGTTTATTATGAGGATCATGATTTGGAAAGAATCAAAATCTATTGCGAAAAAGATGTGCTGACGGTTGCTCAGGTTTTCAGAAAATTCAGAAATGAACCTTTGCTTGAGATTGAAGAATAATCGGTTTTAAATTTTTTTCTGACTTTTTGAGTAAAAAAAATATGGAAATCGAAAAAATGAGGTAGAGACGTACGGCCGTACGTCTCTACATTAAAAATCGAAATATCTTCATCAAAATTCTACCATCTTCAACGCAGAAGAATAATTGGTTTTAAAATTTAATTTTTTGCTTCTTCTCCCTCCTCACCCTCAATCAGATGGGTAAGTGTGAGTTCGGCTCTTTCGACTGAATTTCGATACATTTTGATGACTTTCACCTGATAATCTTTCAGATCGAGCAGATCGCCGACCTTCAGTTCGCGATCCGGAAAATATTCTGCAAGCAGACCCGAAAGGGTTTCGTAATGTTCGCTTTCGTCAAAACGGAAAGGCAGAAAACGGTTGATGTCAGACAAACTGCTGTGTGCATTGACCGAATAAACACCTTCACCGATATTGATCACAATCGGATCTTCATTGTCATATTCGTCCTGAATTTCACCCACCAGTTCTTCGAGTATATCTTCCATGCTGACGATACCGGTCATCTCACCGATTTCGTTGGTCACAACTGCCATCTGTATTCTCTTCTTCTGAAATTGTTTGAGCAGATTTTTGATTTTGTAATTTTCCGAAATAAACAGCGGTTTTCTCATAATGCTCTCAAAACTGGTCTCTTCCGGTTTTTCAAGCGTGAGTTTAACCAGGTCTTTTGTATAAAGAATTCCTCTGATGTCGTCCAATGATTCTTCATAAACCGGATATCTCGAATAACCCTCGTTGATTGCATAATCGATTGCTTCCTTCACTGTGGTTCCGGTTTCGACTGCTGAAACATTTTTTCTGAGCGTCTGTATATTTCCAACCCTTCGATCGTCAAATTCAAATACATTCTGGATCAGATCTCTTTCGGTCTGTTCGATTGCTCCGCCTTCCTGACTTTCGGAAATGATGACTTTCAATTCTTCTTCAGAGTGAATGTCTTCGGCACCGTGTACCGGTTTGATTCCGACGGCTCTCAAAATCAAATTTGCAAAACCGTTCATCACCCAGATCACCGGTTTAAAAACTGTATAAAAAATCTTAAGCGGCCAGACCACTGCAAAAGTGGTGTTGGACGGATATCTGATTGCAAGTGACTTTGGTGTGAGTTCGCCAAAGACAATGTGCAGCAGTGTGATGACTGCAAAAGAACCCCAAAGCGCTATGCCCGAAGCAAGTGAATCCCATTCTGCACCGTGAAGGCCAAAGAATGACAACAATTTACTGATCAAAGGAGAGATTGAACTCTCCCCCACCCAGCCCAAACCGAGCGAGGCAAGTGTGATTCCCAACTGGGTTGCAGCCAGATAGGCGTCCAGATTGTTGATTACACCTTTTGCTGTTTTTGCCAGTCTTGGATTCAAATCGGTTCGTACATCAATCTGTGAAGATCTGATTTTTACAATCGCAAATTCAGATGCCACAAAAAATGCATTGAGAAATACCAAAAGCAGCGTTAAAACTATTTTCCAGCCGGAAATTTCATTTGAAATCATACCGCCTTCCATATAAGAAACGGTATTGATAAAGGAGAGTAAGGGGCCTGCGTCCATTTAAAAGCATTTAAGGGATGGATTTGTTTATTATTTTATGATCCATAAGTAAAAACTCATTTTTGACGACCCAATTCAATCGGGTACAATTGTCAAAAATCCCTAAGAGCAAAATTACTGCTTTTTAATTGATTTACAAATAAGTATTTTTTGATTAATTTGCAGCAAATAAAAATTGAATTTTGGAATCCGAACTGCTCGAAATACAGGATCTGTCGCTTACCATCGATGAAAATGAGATACTTAAAAAAATCAGTCTCAGTCTGCCGAAAGGAAAGATTCTCGGTATAGTCGGCGAGTCGGGTTCGGGAAAATCGATCACTTCACTGGCGATAATGGGGCTGCTTCCCAAAACTTCAAAGATTTCTGGTGAGAGCAAAATTCTTTTTAACAACGGAAATGAAACTGTCGATCTGCTGAAACTGAAGCCAAATGAAATCAGAAATTTCAGAGGAAACGAAATCAGTATGATCTTTCAGGAACCGATGACTTCGCTCAATCCGAGCCTGAAATGCGGTGAACAGGTGGAAGAATCGATCCGACTGCATCTGAAACTCGATCAGTCAAAATCGAAACAGAGAGTGATCGAACTGTTTGAAAAAGTGATGCTTCCGACACCCGAAAGGATTTATAATTCTTATCCGCATCAGCTTTCGGGGGGGCAGCGGCAAAGGGTGATGATTGCAATGGCGGTCAGCTGTAATCCGAAAATTCTGATTGCAGACGAACCGACTACAGCGCTCGATGTTACGGTTCAGCGCGCAATCCTTGATCTGATCCGGCATCTGCAGCAGGAAAGCGATATGAGCTGTCTTTTTATTTCTCATGATCTGGGTGTGATTGCAGAAGTTTGTGACGAAGTGGCGGTGATGTACAAAGGTGAAATCGTTGAACACGGAAGTGTAAACGAAATTTTTAATCATCCGAAAGAAAGTTATACAAAAGGACTGATCGCGTGCCGGCCCAGGCTCGAAACAAGATATAAGGAACTGCCGACCATCGCCGATTTTATAAAGAATGATGATTACAAAGCTGAAATTTATTCGGCTGAGGAAAGAAAGGATTTTCAGTCGCGGATATACAGTCAGCCGCCGATACTCGAAGTGAGGAATCTGTCAAAATATTTTTATACCAAACCTTCGATTTTTGGAAAAGAACAGATTTCTGTCAAAGCGGTTGACGATATGAATTTTAAGGTTTATCCGGGCGAAACTTTGGGTCTGGTCGGTGAATCGGGAAGCGGAAAAACCACGCTGAGCCGAACCGTTTTGCTGCTTGAGAAACCGACTGCGGGTGAAATTTTTTATCACGGAAAAGACATTGTCAATCTTTCAAAATCTGAAATCAGAAAGCTGAGAAAAGAAATTCAGATCATTTTTCAGGATCCATATTCGAGTCTGAATCCGAGAATGACGGTGGGTGAGATACTGACTGCACCGATGAAGGTTCATTCGATCGGAAAAAATAAATCCGAAAGAATCGAAAGAGCAGCCGAACTGCTTGAAAAGGTCGGTTTGAAATCTTCTGATCTGAAAAAATATCCGCATGAATTTTCGGGCGGTCAGCGACAGAGAATAGGCATTGCGCGTGCATTGGCGCTTGAACCGAAATTCATTATCTGTGACGAAAGCGTTTCCGCATTGGATGTTTCGGTGCAGGCGCAGGTATTGAATCTGCTGAACGGTCTGAAGGAAGAATTTGGTCTGACCTATATATTTATTTCTCACGATCTGGCGGTGGTCAAATACATGAGCGATCAGCTGCTGGTGATGCAGCACGGCAGACAGATGGAGCTTGCCGATGCGGATGAGGTCTATTCAAATCCGAAAACAAATTATACAAAAGAACTGATCGACGCGATTCCGAAGTTGTGACGGTTTTCCAAACGTGACACCTGCGTGAGGGATAGCAGCGGAAAGCCCGCAGCGAGGTACGAGCGAGGACTTGGAGCGTATAGCCCGACCTCGTTGGCTTTGATTTGGATTTTGGTTCGAAACCGCCGATCCAACGAGGGCACGCCCAAAAAATAATTCAAAAAAAACTCCCGCACTCAATGAGCACGGGAGTCTGTTATGACAAAACGGTCAAAGGATTATTTTTCGCCTTCTTCCATTTTTTTCTTCAATTCTGCCAACTCGTCGATGTCGCCCAAAGTAGCGGTCTCGGTGGTTTGGCTGTCCATCACTTTTTTGGCAGCTTTTTCTTCTTCTGCACGATAAGTTGCAGAGTGTGAAACTACCACGCGACGGAATTCTTTGTTGAATTCGATGACAACAAATTCAAGTTCTTCACCTTTTTTAACTCTTGAGCCGTCTTCTTTTTCAAGTGTTCTTGCCGGCGCAAAAGCTTCAACGTCAGCATCTTCAAACTGAATGGTTGCTCCTTTGTCGAATACGTCAACCGCTTTACCGCTGTGTTTTGTACCCACACCGTATTTGGTTTCGTATTTGTCCCAAGGATTCTCGGTCAGCTGTTTGTGACCCAGACTCAGTCTTCTTGCTTCAACGTCGAGTTCCAATACGATCACATCCAGCATATCGTCCACATTGCAGAACTCAGACGGATGTTTGATTTTCTTGGTCCATGAAAGGTCAGAGATATAGATCAGACCGTCAACGCCTTCTTCCAATTCAACGAATACGCCGAAGTTGGTGAAGTTTCTGACTTTTCCTTTGTGTACCGAACCAACAGGATATTTTGCTGTAATATCGGTCCACGGATCGGGAGTCAGCTGTTTCATGCCGAGTGACATTTTTCTGTCTTCTCTGTCCAGTGTCAGTATAACTGCTTCCACTTCGTCGCCAACGTGTACGAAATCCTGTGCAGATCTCAGGTGGGTTGACCATGACATTTCAGAAACGTGGATCAGACCTTCTACGCCCGGAGCGATTTCTACAAATGCGCCGTAGTCAGCCAATACAACCACTTTTCCTTTTACTTTGTCGCCTACTTTCAGATTTGAATCCAAAGCTTCCCACGGATGCGGTTCCAATTGTTTTACACCCAGCTGGATTCTTGATTTGTCTTCGTCAAAATCAAGGATAACCACTTTGATTTTCTGACCGTCTTCAAGGATTTCTGACGGATGATTGATTCTTGACCATGAAAGATCGGTGATGTGGATCAGACCGTCAACACCGCCCAGGTCAACAAATACACCGTAAGAAGTGATGTTTTTCACTTCACCTTCGAGTACCTGTCCTTTTTCAAGCTGTGCAACGATTTCTTTTTTCTGTTCTTCGATATCCGCTTCGATCAGTGCTTTGTGGGAAACCACCACGTTTTTGAATTCAGGATTGATTTTCACCACTTTGAATTCCATGGTTTTTCCTACATACTGTTCGTAGTCACGGATTGGTTTCACATCGATTTGAGAACCGGGAAGGAATGCTTCAATTCCGAATACATCCACGATCATACCTCCTTTTGTTCTTGCTTTGATGTAACCGTTCACAATTTCCTGACTGTCATGAGCCGCATTGACAGCATCCCATGCATTCAGTGTTCTTGCTTTTCTGTGTGAAAGGATCAGCTGACCGTTTTTGTCTTCACGTTTGTCAACCATCACTTCAACTTCGTCGCCAACCGCCAGATTCGGGTTGTAACGGAATTCATTGAGTGAGATTACACCTTCTGATTTGAAGTTGATGTCAACAATCGCCTCTCTGTCGGTCAAACGAACCACTTTACCTTTGAAAACAGTGTTTTCTTCCAAATCTTCCAATGTATCATCATACATTTTTTCCAATTCGGCTTTTTCTTTTCTGTCTTCTTCGTCCAAACCTGATTCGAAAGATTCCCAGTCGAAATCTTCGGTTGAAACATTGGCGTTAGAAAGCGGTTTGTTGATTTTCAGATCTTCAACCTGAGTTTCCTGATCTTCGTTTTGTGTCTTTTTCGACATAATTTAAAAATTTGTATCTCAAAATAATCTGCTGAAAATCAGTTGCGGAAGACAGGATTCTGAGAGTTGTTATACATTGTGATTCAATACTTTGTTTCAATTTCCGCCAAAGTGGGTGCAAATTTACGATTTTAATTTGAACTGGCAAGCGGTAAACTGCTATTCCTGTGGTTTGTGCCCTCACCAACCACTATAAGGAGCCCCACCAACCAATCACTAGGCTATTCTCACCAGCCATCGTCACAACGGAGTTATCCATTCAACATCATTCATACCGGAATAAAAACCAGCCGAACTCCATGGATATAACTCAGGAGCATCGACCAGGCGCCACTTTTTTTGCAAAGGGTTCAAATGAATATACCTTAATTTCTGAAGGTAAATAGGGTGATTGATTACAGCAATCCATTTGGGACGTCGCTCCCAAATATGTATTTCACGGTCTGATTGAGTACTTTTATAGGGCAATAATTCATTTTCATTTCCTTGCTCCTTTATATCCTTGATTAAGGCTTTGGCAGTAAATCTGAGTAAGCTCAATTGAAATTGACCAAAATCGGCAGGTTGCTGCAATAGAGTAAAGATCAGATGAATATGATTGGGCATGATGACATAAGCGTGCAATTTTATTTTCTTCTGTTCAACCAAATATTTTAATGCATTTATTATGATCTCCTTCCGATGATCCGGAAACAGCAGATTTTGCCAACTGTTGATGGTAGCGGTGAAGAACCAGGTATTTGTGTATTTGGTGAACATATCACAAAGATAGTCAATCATTCGATTGGTGGGGGCGGTTTCGGTTGGTGGGGACACCTACCGATGGGGGTGCGATGAGGATTATTCCGGTCGGTGAGGACACCGACCGATGGGATGAGAGTGCAGTGATGAGATCCCGTGGTTGCCCTCACCAACCACTGAATGCCCTCACCAACCACTATTCGATCTGCTCCGACTTCTCCCGACTGATTCTCGCGATAAAATAAATCGAAAGAAACCCGAACAAAAGCATTGAAATAATCTGCGCAAAATAAAGCATCAGCCCAAAATAATTTCCGACCATTCTGCCTTCTTCGGCGGTTTGTCCTTTTGTCAGATAAATCGCAGCAAAAGCAATGCTCATCACATAGGGATAGCCCAATCCGCCCACAGCCGGAAGAATCATCCCCAATGCGCCGGCAACAATCAGAAAGAATCCTTCTGCCAGGCCAAAGTTTGAAGTTTCCGGAAATGCAAATACAACCAGATAGGTCATCAGAAAATAGCAAAACCAGATGCCGACCGAATACAATATAAATGAAGTCCGCTGTTTCAGATGAAGGATTGATTTGAAACCTTCTATGATTCCAGTGATAAAATTATCAGCTTTTTTAAAAATTTTGATTTTTCCCAATCGTCCTCTGAATACAAAGAAAAGCAGGATCAGCAATATCAGCAGTCCGGCTGCGATTGAGAATTTTCCGAGCGATGATGCATCAGCAAATGAGAAAAATGAGAAAAGAGTGTCTGCATTGAAAATCATTGCGAGACCAAAAAAGAGTCCGAGAAACATCAGATCGATCACCCTTTCAAGTATGATGATTCCGAGTGATTTGTCAACCGGAACTTTTTCCATTTTGTACAATGAAGTGGCGCGTGCCAGTTCACCGCTTCTGGGTATGGTCAGATTCATAAAATAAGCAAATGAAATCGACCAGAAACCGCTTGAAACCGGCACTGGATAACCGATCGGGTCGAGCAGCAGTTTCCATCTGGCGGCTCTGAGCCAGTAAGATACGATGCTCAGAATCATTGATAATGCAAACCAAAAATAATTTGCATTGGCAGCTACTGATTTTAAAACTTCAAAGTCGGTTTGTCTGACGGTCAGCCAAATAAAAACGGCGGCCAGAATGATGGCAACCGCGATGAAAATAAGATGACTGATTTTTGATTTCATTATCCGTCCAGACGGTTTGTCTCTTCGTTTGGAAAAATAATGGACGGTTTAAATTTCTTTGCTTCTTCAAATTCAAACAGACCATAACTCATCACAATAACGACGTCACCCGGCTGAACCTTTCTTGCGGCAGGACCGTTGACAGAAATTTCACCGCTTCCTCTTGCGCCCGGAATGGTGTAGGTCTCAAAACGTTCTCCGTTCTGAATATTGACCACCTGAACTTTTTCACCCGAAATCATATTGGCTGCATCGAGCAGATCCTGATCAATGGTGATGCTCCCGATATAGTTCAGATCGGCAGCTGTAACCTTTACACGGTGAATTTTTGAACGAACAATTTCTATCATCATAATTCGGCAAATGTAGTGAGATTTTTAAAAAACAATTTTTATGCCTTATTTTATTCTCAGATTGTCAATCAGTCTGATGTCGCCGGCAAATGCTGCAACAAAGGCACGCAGGTGTTTTGAATCCGGTTTTTCCTGTGCAGATTCAAGTGTTTCTTCATCTGCAATTTCAAAATATTCGAGTTTGAGTGCAGTTTTATCAAACAGTTTTTTTGCAAATTTTTCGGTTTCTTTCACCGAATGATTTTTGAAATAATCTTTTGATTCTTTCAGTATTTTATAAATCACAGGTGCTTCATCTCTCATTTCTTCTGTCAGTCTGAGATTTCTGGAGCTCATCGCCAAACCGTCTTTTTCTCTTTTGATCGGCACCGGAACGATTCTGACATTCAGTTTTTCTGATTTGACCAGCTGCTGGATGATTCTCAGCTGCTGAAAATCTTTTTCGCCAAAATAAGCATTGTCAGGTTTCACGATTTCAAACAGTCTTTTGACCACGGTTCCGACTCCGTCAAAATGACCGGGTCTGAATTTTCCTTCCATCTGGAGTTCGAGTCCGTTGAAATCAAATTTTTCGGAATGACTTCCGTTCGGATAAATTTCATCGACCGTTGGAATAAAAACCGCGTCACAGCCGATTTCCTCAAGCAGTTTCAGATCTGCTTCTTCGGTTCTCGGATATTTTTCAAGATCAGTGCTGTTGTTGAATTGTGTCGGGTTGACAAATATGCTGACGATGTTAAAATCATTTTCTTTTTTAGAATGTTCGACCAGCGAAAGATGACCCTGATGGAGCGCGCCCATAGTTGGTACAAATCCAATTTTTTTCCCTGATTTTCTTATGGCCGAAATCCCTTTTTCAGCTTCTTCAGATTTCCGAAAAACAATCATCTGATAATGTTAAATTCTTTCTTAAAGAAAGCAAAAATAATACAAGCATATTAAATGTCGCAGAATTTTCGTATCTTTGTGCAGAATTTCAAGTATTTAATGAGTTTGAGTATGGACGGAAATCGTATTTTGTACGTTACAACTGAAATGATCCCCTACTTTCCTGAATCTCCGATGTCTCTGCAATCTTTAAGAATTCCCAAAGCGATGAATGATAAAGGTGCGGATGTCAGGATATTTATGCCAAGATTCGGGGTCATAAATGAAAGAAGGCATCAGCTCCACGAGGTGATTCGTCTTTCGGGGATGAATCTGATCATAAACGATATGGACCAGCCGCTCATCATAAAAGTGGCATCGGTACCCGGTGAGAAGATTCAGGTTTACTTCATTGACAACGAAGAGTACTTCAAAAGGAAATCGGTTTATACCGACGACAGAGGTCAACTTTTCAACGACAATGACGAGCGTGCCATTTTCTTTGCCAAAGGAGTTCTGGAAACCGTAAAAAAACTGAACTGGAAGCCGGATGTGGTTCACATACTGGGCTGGATGTCAGGTCTGGTTCCTGCCTATCTCAAGGAATATTACGCAGAAGACTCTTTCTTTAACGAAGCAAAAGTGGTTGTTTCACTTTATGACAATCCTTTCGAAGGTCAGCTGAATTCAGAAATCGGAAACAAACTTGCCTTTGACGGTATTAACGGTGAAGTTGCAAAATTTCTGAAAAATCCGGATTACGAAGCGATGGTAAAATCGGCTTTGAGATATGCGGATGCTGCGGTTAAAGGGGAAGAATTTTTGCCCGAGTCAATCAACAAATATCTTGAATCCAAAAACATTCCCGTCATGGAATACTGTCCGGTTGACGGAATCTGCGAAGCCTACAAAGTTTTCTATGCAGAAGAATTAATGAATGAAAACTAAAAATTATTGATGAAAGGATTTTCAAAATTCGTTGTTGCAATAACAGTTAGCGCAACAGCACTCCTTGTCTTTTCTTGCGAAAATGATGTGAATGAAATAGGAAGCGGGATTTTCGACGGCGCATCCTCAAATGTTTATTATGCTGATGTTGTTTCGTACAACACCAACAACGATTCGATCCGTTCGGACGAGCAGGTGCTTCAGTCTGGTATACTCGGCGTGTATGAAGATCCGGTCTTTGGAAGGGTGAAGGCGAAGTTTTATTCTCAGGCACGTATCGGTGTGCTGAATCCTGATTTTGGAGACAATCCCAAAATGGACTCGGTGATACTCAATATTCCCGTATTTTATAAAACCGGCGAAGATGATATTACAATCGACACCACCTATGTTTATCTGTCCGAAGGTCAGGAACCTTCAGATACTGCGACCATCAGGATCAAAAGAACTTACAAACTGGATTCGATTTACGGAAATGCAGATCAGCCGATCACACTGAGAGTCAAAGAAGTTTCAAAATATATGCAGTCTCAGGATTCGATTCATTATTCAAATCCGGCATTGGCAAATTGTCAGGGGTGCGATAATATCAATCATATCGAAACCTTTTTTGAAGTGCTCGGAACTCAGCAGATTACAAAGGAAATAACCACTTATCAGACCAAAAAACTGAACGATCCGGAAACCGAATTGCCGTCTGTGGTTTATAAAGTCAAATTGAACAAAGATTATTTTGAACAAAAATTTATCGGCAATGAAGGTTCGAGCGGAATGGGTGATCAGGCTTCATTTATCAGAAATTTTTTCAGAGGAATAGAAATCAGTACGGTTGACGATCAGGGATTCCTGTTCAACTTTCAGCCCAACTCGGCTTCTTTTAATCTGGTGATGTATTACAATTTTGACAAAACCAATGCAGAAGGTGAAGTTGAAAACAAAAACGGTGCTTTGCCACTGTTCTTCACCACTTATTGGAGCAGTTCGCCGGGATACAATGTACAGGTCAATCAGTTTGAACATACCAACAGGAGTTCGCAGTTTGTTAATGCTTACACCAACCCGAATACGGTCGAGGGTGATCCGAGGCTCTATCTGTCGGGACTGGACGGAACAAAGACGATCATTAAAATCAATCAGGATGAGCTGAACGAAATCAGACATCATGTCGAAAATGACGGATGGGCGATTGTGGGTGCAGAATTGAATTTCAGCGTGGATGACAGTTACGGATTTAAAAAACCACCCTATCTGTATGCATGGAACAATTATACCGAGGACGGAAAAGTCAGAAACAAAAACTTTAAGGACGTAACCAGTTTCTATAACCGTTATCCGACTTTTGTGCAATTCAACCCGATGTATAATTTCGATGATGACGACAAGAAATATACCATCAGAATTACCGATTACATCAAAGAAATCGTTGAAAAAGGAGTGGTTTATGAAGATGCAAAAATCGTTTTGAGTCTTGGTAATTTCCTGATGATGCCGACTTCGGGTTATTCTGAAATCCTGAACACAAGCAACCCGTTTTACAGCGACAGGGCATTCAATCCAAATCGTGTTGTACTGCACGGAAACAATACGGAACAAAGCGACAAGAAGCTGAGACTTAAGATTTATTATACCAAAAAATAAAGAGATATGTGTGGAATCGTAGGTTATCTGGGAAACAGAAAAGCATATCCGATCATCATCAACGGACTGAAAAGACTCGAATACAGAGGTTATGACAGCGCCGGTCTGGTGGTGATGGAAGACGATGGTTTCGGACTGGTGAAAACCAAAGGTAAGGTTTCGGAATTGGAAGAAAAATCCAAATTTCTGAACAACGGATCCACTCTGGGCGTCGGTCACACCCGTTGGGCAACCCACGGTGAACCAAATGATGTGAACTCTCACCCGCATCTGTCAAATGACGAACAGATCGTGTTGGTCCACAACGGAATTATCGAAAATTATGATTCACTCAAAACAGAATTGATCCAGAAAGGATTTGTGTTTCACAGTGAAACAGATACCGAAGTGCTGGTCAATCTGATACAATATTTCAAAGACAAAGAAAATTTGAACCTGACCGAAGCAGTGAGATATTCGCTGAATGAGGTTGTTGGTGCCTATGCGATTGCGGTGATGGACAAAAACGATCCGGACGAAATCGTGGTGGCAAGATTGGGAAGTCCATTGGTGATCGGAATTGGTGACAATGAATTTTTCATCGCATCTGACGCTTCACCGTTTTTGGAATTTACAAAAGAAGCTTTCTATCTCGACGACGGCGAAATGGCGACCATCAGAAGAGACAAAGACATAGACATCAGAAAAATCAAAGACAATCTGAAGGTTACCCATACGGTTCAGGAACTGAAAATCAATCTGGAGGAAATCGAAAAAAGCGGTTATGAGCATTTTATGCTGAAAGAAATTTACGAGCAGCCAAAATCGATTCGGGACACGATGAGAGGACGATTGCTGGTTGATGAGGGAATCATCAAGATGGCGGGAATCTGGGATTATCAGGAAAAATTTCTGAACGCAAAAAGAATCATCATCGTTGCCTGCGGAACTTCTTATCATGCCGGTCTGATCGGTGAATATCTGATCGAAGATCTGGCAAGAATTCCGGTCGAAGTTGAATATGCATCTGAATTCAGATACAGAAATCCGATCATCAACCGTAAAGATGTGGTGATTGCAATTTCACAATCGGGTGAAACCGCTGATACGCTAGCCGCATTGAAACTGGCACGCGAAAAAGGTGCATTCATCTATGGCATCAATAATGTGGTGGGTTCTTCGATTGCAAGAATCACAGATGCCGGTTCCTATACACATGCCGGTCCCGAAATCGGTGTGGCATCAACCAAAGCATTTACAGCCCAGCTGACCATACTTTCGCTGATTGCGATCAAACTTGGAAAACACAACGGAAATCTGAGCAAGGAAAGATTCAATTCACTGATCAGCGAATTGGACAATATACCCGAGCTGGTTCAAAAGACGCTTGAAAATACAGCCGAAAAGGTGATTGAAATTTCAGAAAAATACAAAAACGCAACCAACGCACTTTATCTGGGAAGAGGTTACAATTTCCCGTCTGCTTTGGAAGGTGCTTTGAAACTGAAAGAAATTTCATACATCCACGCAGAAGGCTATCCGGCAGCAGAAATGAAACACGGCCCGATTGCACTTATCGACGAAAATATGCCGGTGGTGATCATTGCACCAAGAACCGGTTATTATGAAAAAGTTGTCAGCAATGCAATGGAAATCAAGGCAAGAAAAGGTCAGATCATTGCGGTGGTCAATACGGGCGACACCGAATTGAGCAAAATTGCAGATCATGTGATTGAAATTCCAAATTCATCCGAAGAATTCAGTCCGATACTGGCTGCAATTCCGCTTCAGCTGCTTTCCTACTATATTGCCGTTAAACTTGGCAGAAATGTTGATCAGCCGAGGAATCTTGCGAAATCGGTTACCGTAGAATAAAAGATTTGAAAACAAATAAAAACGGATGAATCGGCTTTTCGGTTCATCCGTTTTTTAATTTTCAAAAAATGAATTTCTGTTATTGAAACTCAGATCCGGGATGATAATGTTTTACTTTATGCATCGTATTCACATCGGTATGATGCATTTCAAGACCGTTCTGGGCGGCGAGTTTCAGCACAATGTCCGATGAATGGGTGAAAGTTCCGTCATCATTGAATTTAAAGGTGCTTTCAAAACTTTTGAGCTCGGCTCTTTCCAGCAGATAACGGTTTTGAAGAATTCCGTAACACGGATCGCCGGGTGTTGCCTTGAAATGGATTTCTTTGTCTCTCGGTCCGGCATCTGCGCCCGCCATGATTGCAATACCGCGACCAAATACCACGGTTCTGATCACCTGCCCCCTCTCTTTGTCCCAAAGCAGAAATCCCATTTCGTCATGAAAAGGTTCCATCGCTTCTTCGCCGTGACGCCATGCAGTTGATTTGTAGGCAAGACCTTCAAGAAACTGTTTTCCGTTTTCCTGTTTTGGAATCGGTTTGAACCAGGCTTTTTCAAAATAAGAAGTTTTTTCGGTCACATCGTCATCGTTGTGATAAGAAAGGTCGACGCCTGCATCGCCTTCCCATTCTCCGACAAGCGGAGTTAGCGGACCCAATCTTTGAGGGCCGCGTATTTCTGAATCTGCCATATTGTTTTATTTTTTTTGATTAAAGTCCACACAAGTTAAGCCAAATTTTTGGAATTTTTAAAGGACTCAGGCCGAATTTTTCAATCCGGTAGATTCAGTTTGACCAAAAATAAAACTCCGGCTGAAAAATAAATTTCCGGCCGGAGCTTTAATGTTTTTTAAGATTGATTCAGACTTCTGCTTTCTCGCCCGCAGCGATTCTTTCCTCCGCAATTTTATTTGCAATCGCATAAGAAGGAATCTTTTCGTCAGCAGATCTTTTGATGATCTGATAAACCGTATCATAAATATTTCTCGCTTTGTCCAATGCCCATTCGGCAGAAAGTTCTTTGACCTCTGCATACACATTGATCACACCGCCTGCATTGATTGCAAAGTCGGGAGCATAGATAATTCCTTTTTCGAGCACTTCTTTTCCGTGCACATTTTCATCCGCCAGCTGGTTGTTGGCAGAACCTGCAATGATCGAGCATTTCAGTCTCGAAAGCGTATTGTCGTTAACGGTTGCTCCCAATGCACAGGGCGCATAGATATCCATGTCCACATCATAAATTTCATCCACTCCAACCACTTTTGCGCCAAAACTGTCAGCAGCATTTTTGAGTGCTGCCTGATCGATGTCTGTAACAAAAATTTGTGCTCCTTCCTCATGAAGATGTTTCATCAGATACTGACCGACATGTCCGGCACCCTGAACTGCAACTTTTTTTCCGTTCAGACTGTCATTCCCGAATTGAAGTTTTGCGCAGGCTTTCATGCCCACATACACACCCAATGCGGTGATCGGTGAAGGGTCGCCGCTCTTCCCGGGCAGACCGCAGACGTGATTGGTTTCTTCGTGTACCCAAACCATATCCTGGGTGCTGGTTCCCACATCTTCGGCTGTGATATAAATTCCGTTGAGACTGTCAATAAAACGGCCGTATCTTCTGAAAAAAGCTTCTGATTTTTGGGTTTTTGAATCGCCGATGATTACCGCTTTTCCGCCGCCGAGGTTCAGACCCGAGATCGAGTTTTTGTAGGTCATACCGCGTGACAGACGAAGCACATCGTTGAGCGCTTCCATCTCATTGTTGTATTTCCACATCCTGGTTCCGCCGAGCGCAGGCCCGAGAACTGTATTGTGAACGGCTATGATTGCTTTTAATCCGGTCTCGTTATCGTTGCAAAACAAAAGTTGTTCGTGATTGTATTGACCCATCTGGGCAATGACGGGATTGTCTTTCAAATCCTCTGGGCTGAATTTTTTAATTTCTGTCATTTCGCCGTTTTTAATTTTTTGAATTGTGATATTGTCTGTTGCCCTTTCGGGAATTTTAGTTTATAAATGTACAAAATGATTTGAAAACTCCAAGTTGGAAAAACCCTGTTTTAGGCATTCGATTCCTGATCGTCAGCTTCAAGAAAATTTCTGACGGTTTTCATGATGTCGATTTTGCTTTCTTTCAGTCGGTCATTGAGGATGATGCAGTCAAATTCGGACGACATTCGCAGTTCCCCGGCTGCTTTTTCAACTCTTTGTTTTAATTTTTCTTCACTTTCTGTCTTCCTGTCCCTAAGCCGATTTTCAAGCTCTTCAATCGACGGCGGCATGATAAAGATTGAAAGTGAGTTATTGGGATATAATTTTTTCAGATTGATTCCGCCAATCACATCGATATCAAAAATCACGGAATTTCCTTTTGAAGTGATTCTTTCAATTTCTGATTTCAAAGTGCCGTAATACGAATCGGTATAAACCTCTTCCCATTCTGCAAATTCTGAATTTTCAATTTTTTTTCTGAATTCGTCTGCAGTGATAAAATAATAATCGACACCATTTTTCTCATTGGGTCTTGGTTTTCGGGTAGCACATGAAACCGAAAACTCAAGCTCGTCAATGCTTTCAAGCAAATACCTGACAAGTGTGGTTTTGCCGGCGCCCGACGGAGCAGAAACAATGATCAGTTTTCCTTTGTCCATACCGCTCAGGATTGATGATTAATTTAGAGGATGTTCAGAACCTGTTCTTTGATTTTTTCAAGCTCATCTTTCATCTGGACTACAATCTTCTGCATTTCTGAATGATTTGATTTTGATCCGAGTGTATTGATTTCACGACCGATTTCCTGACAGATGAAATTGAGTTTTTTTCCTTCTGAATTATCTGCACCAAGCGTTTCCAAAAAATAGTTGCAGTGATTTCTCAGTCTTACTTTTTCTTCTGTAATATCCAGTTTCTCAAGATAATAGATCAGTTCTTGTTCAAATCTGTTTTTATCATAATCTGTTTTCAGTTCTTCCAGATTTTTTGAAAAACGTTCTTTCAGTGTTTCAATTCTTTCCTTTTCAAACGGCTCAACCTGACTCAGCAGATCATCGATGATTTTGATTCTTTTGATAAAATCCTTTTCCAAAACCGCACCCTCAGTTTTTCTGAATTCGATCAGATTGTCGATTGCGATTCTAATGCATCCGAGCGCTCTGCTCCATTCCTCATCGCTGATTTCGTCACTTGTGTAATCGACCACGTCGGGCAGTTTCATTGTGATCGAAAGCAGTTCGGTTTCGCTTGCGTCGGGAACGATTTCTTTGAATTCGTTCATATAAGATTTGATCACCTGCGGATTGAGTTTCTGGCTTTTGTTGTCTGAATTTGCCTCTGACTGTATTGAGAAGTCGATTTTTCCGCGCTGAAGATCTTCTGAAATGATTTTTCTGATTTCCAATTCTCTTTCCCGATACAGATAGGGCAAACGAGTACTCAAATCCAGAGATTTACTGTTGAGCGAACGTACTTCGACCGTAATTTTTCTTGCAGTACAGTTTGCTATCGCCTTTCCGTAACCGGTCATCGATTGAATCATGTTGTGCTAATTAATTTGAGCCCAAAAGTAGTGAAAAATGTCGTATAATGATGATTTTGAGCGATTATTTCATGAGTCCTGCTTCAGGCTTTCGCTTAGATTTGCTTTATTTTAAATTCATTAAAGATGTGTGATCGATTATAAAGGAAGCTTCTTTTTCTTACAGTAAAAATTCCCAATAATTTTGATTATTAATGGCTTGTGTGATTTTTGGCTGATATGCATTCACAAAGCTTTTGGTAAAACGCACTTTTTGGTTGGGGCTGTATTTGATTTCGTAAGCACTGATTTCGTTGTTTTTGACTTCGATGTAATCAATTTCAGCCTGTTGCGTATTGCGCCAGAAATATGTGTCGCTGAAATCGGAAGCATAACTGAGTTTCTTTTTTCGTTCGCTGATGATGAAATTTTCCCATAGTGCACCAATGTCTTCCCGAAATTCCACCGGACGAAAGTTTTTGATAATTTGATTTCTCAGTCCAACATCCCAAAAATAAACTTTTCGCCCTTTTTTCAATTCATTGTCCTGATTTTTACTGAAAGTATTTAACCTGAAAACGATAAAGTTTTTCTCCAAAATATCAATGTGTTTTTCTACCGTCAATCGGCTGATTCCCAAATCATTTCCGAGTGACGAATAATTTATCTCGCTCCCGACCCGAAACGCAAGCATTTGAACCAGACGTTGTAAAGTGGAAGATTTTTTTATTCCTTCCAGATTTAGAATGTCCTTGTATAAAAAACCTTCTGTGAGGTCTCTGAGAATTTTTTCTTCTTTGCCGGGACTGGTAACCACTTCCGGATAATAACCATAAATCAGTCGGTTTGCCACCAAACGCGATTCTGTAATAAAATCACCGTGTTTTACCATTTCAGAAAAAGACAATGGAAATAACTGAAATTCCTCCTTTCTTCCGACCATTGACTCTTTTGTTCGGTCTGCGAGTTCAAAAGCACTGCTTCCCGTGGCTATAATTTGGATTTCAGGGAAATTATCAACCATTCGTTTTATCAATAAGCCGATATTGGGAATCATTTGCGCTTCATCAATTACCAACAGCTTACTTTCTCCTGTGATTGCTTTCAATCGATCAGACGTTATATTGTCCAACAACAGAGGAACATCCGGTTCGTCACCATTTAACCACAGAAATTTTTCCTGTTTTACCAGCTCTTTTATCAGTGAAGATTTCCCAACCTGTCGAGCCCCAAATAAAACGACTGCCTTTCCCTTATAGAGTGATTCTTTAATGTTTTCCTGTTGAATTCTTTTAATCATTCCCATCCTTTTGTTATGCGAATATAATTAAAAACACACAAAAAACATAATGGTTTGTTATTTCATTATCAAATTATTATATCTTTATGATATTCTAATAACAAATAATTATAATATTACGATATTTGAACTCCTCTTTTCCAAACTTGATTGGGTTTCAATTGCCCCTGATTGTAAATAATATCTCTGAAATCATCGGTCGGAAAACTTATAAAATCTGCTTTTTTTCCTATTTCCAATACACCTCTGTCGGTCAGATTCAATGCTTTTGCAGATCTGAAAGTAATACCCGACAAGACTTCAGCCATTGACAGTTTTTCAAAAGTTGCCAAAATCGAAGCCTGGGTGAGCAGATCGCCCATCGGTGCTGAACCCGGATTCCAGTCGGATGCAATCGCAAGACAGGCGCCCGAATCGAGCAGTTTTCTGGCAGGCGCATACTGCATGCCCAATCCGATGGATGCACCCGGAAGCGCGGTTGCCACCGTATCGCTGCCGGAAAGTGCTCTGATATCATTTTCATCAGAAAATTCAAGATGATCTGCGCTCATTGCACCAAATTCAACCGCCATCACACTTGCGCCCGGCGTAAACTGATCGGCATGAACCGTAATTTCAAAACCGTTTTCTTTTGCTTTTTGAAGATAGGCTCTGCTTTCTTCGATTGAAAATGCTGATTTCTCTGTAAAAATATCAATTCGTTTTGCAAGATTTTCTGATTTGATGATTGGGAAAACTTCGTTGACTAAAAGCTGAAGATACTCCAAATTGGTTCCTTCAAAATCTCTCGGTTTCATGTGCGCGCCCAAAAATGTCGGAACGATGGTCGCCTTTGATTGATCTTTAACCCGATTGATGACTTTCAGTATTTTGATTTCATGTTCCGGACTCAGACCGTAACCGCTTTTGATTTCGATGGTTGTGATTCCGTTTTTGATCAGTCTTTCGGCTCTTTCAAATGTCGATTGAAACAGTTGTTCTTCGGTTTCGTTTCGGGTATTGGTCACCGAACTCCAGATTCCGCCGCCGCTTTCGGCTATTTCCAGATAAGTTTTTCCGTTGAGCCGCATTGCAAAATCCTTTGCTCTTTTTCCGCCAAAACAGATATGGGTATGGCTGTCGATAAATCCGGGAAGCAGCACATTTTTTCCTTTGATTTCTTCGATTTCGGCATTTGGGAATTCATTTCTCAATTTCTCAAAAGAGCCGGTTTTTATGATTTTTCCGTCAGCCGTAACAATGCCTCCGTCGGTAATGATTTCAAGCTGTTCGTCTTTGACTGCTCCCTTGAGTGGAATTCCCGAAAGCGTCAGGATTTGTGAAAACGGGCCTGTCAGTTTCATATTTTAATTTTTTCAGGTTTTAAAGTTATGGTTTTCATTTGAAATCAAACGGTACAGGCGATGGTCATTACTGCAATTTTTGAATCGGTCGATGAAACGATCAGATTGGCACAGGTCGAAAGTGTTGCACCGCTGGTCAGTACGTCATCGACCAGTATAAAATTCCCTTTTAATTTTTCATGTTTGAGACCAAATGCGTTTTTGATTGAATTCAGTCTTTTTTCTCTGTTTTTATGGACCTGCGACGGATTGTTTTCAACCCGAATCAGAAAATCATTAATCAGCGGAATTCCTGCATTTTTTGCCAAAGTTTCTGCATAAGGAATCACCTGGTTGTAACCTCTTTTCTTCAGTTTTTTGGGATGAACCGGAACCGGAATGATTCCGTCAAAATTAGAAAGATTGACGGTTTCAGAAGTTTTGTCTGCAAGCAGTCTTCCGATTGAAAGATGTCCGTGATATTTTAGAAAGTGAAGCAGTTTCTGGGTGACATTGTCATGTTTGAAAAACAGCAGACTGTGTGCAAAACTGACGGTACAAAGCGGTTTGAGTTTTCGGTAAGCCTGATTCTTTTTGTCTGCATTCCAATGGGTGTAAGGTAATTCTGCAGCACAACTGACACAAAGCGGATTGTCAGACGAAATCACCGAATCGCAGTTCAGACAGCGTCTTGGAAAAAATAAATTAAGTACCGAATTTCCGATTGACAGGATTTCCATTAACTTTGCATTTGGTTCACACCTATAAAGATAATGAATAAAATAAGGGTCACCAAGTCTTTTAATTTTGAAACCGCACATGCACTTTACGGCTATGACGGCAAGTGCAAAAATATTCACGGTCACTCCTACAAACTGTTTGTTACCGTCATCGGAACTCCGAATTCGGATTCAAACAGCCCGAAATTCGGAATGGTGATTGATTTTGGTGATATCAAAAAAATTGTAAGATCGGAAGTGGTTGACAAATTTGATCATTCGATACTGCTGAATGTGAATTCACCCCACAAAGAATTGGGCGAAAAACTGATTGCCGAAGGGCACAAAGTGATCTTTACAGATTATCAGCCAAGCTGTGAAAATATGCTGATCGATATGGTGAATCTGATTCGTTCGAAACTGAATCCTGAAGTAGCGCTGCAATCCGTGAGACTGCACGAAACCGAAACATCTTATGCAGAATGGCAGGCGGAGGACAACAGATAGAATTAAAGCTGAAAGAGGGAAAGAGGGCCTATTTTGCATCGGATCAGCATTTCGGTGCACCCGATGATTTTGAAAGCAGAATCCGTGAAAAACGTTTTGTACGCTGGCTCGACGAGATCAAATCAGACTGTCAGTATCTGTTTCTTTTGGGTGATCTGTTTGATTTTTGGTTTGAATACAGACAGGTGGTGCCCAGAGGTTTTGTGAGGGTACTCGGAAAACTTGCCGAACTTTCGGATTCGGGAATTCAGATTTATTTTTGGACCGGAAATCATGATTTGTGGATGAGAGATTATCTCGAAAAAGAAATCAATGCGACGATTTTCAGAGACAGAAAGACATTTGTAATCAACAAAACCAGATTTTTTATTGCACACGGTGACGGTTTGGGACCGGGCGACAAAGGTTACAAACGGATGAAGAAAGTGTTTACCAACAAAATTGCACAGTTTCTTTTTTATTTGCTTCATCCCGATTTTGCGGTTTGGTTAGGCATTACAACTTCAAGAAAAAACAAACTGATTTCGGGAGCCGAGGATGTGAAATTCCTTGGAGAAGACCAAGAATGGCTTGCGATTTATTCACTCAAAAAACTCGAAATGGAGCATTTTGACTATTTCCTGTTTGGTCATCGTCATCTGCCGATGCAGATTGAGCTGGGTAAAAATTCAAAATATGTGAATCTCGGCGACTGGGTGGGGCACTTCACCTATGCGGTTTTTGACGGTGAAAATCTAAAACTGGAAAGAGATATCGCCTAAAATGCTGTTGTAAAGCTGAATCAATTCAGCCTCGAAAATATAGATCATTCCAAAAATCGCAAATATCCAAAGCCAGAATTCTTTTTTTCCGGCAGATGAAGCATACTGTACAAAACGACTTAAAAAAATTGAAATCGGAAAGCCGAGAAACATCAGTGAATACACTTCATTTCCACCGTACAGAGCCAGTATGATCATCCAATTGACAAAATAAATAAAGATCAGAAAATATTTATGTCTTTTGTAAATATTCTGGGTGGCAAATTTAGTCAGATGGTCCATCCAACTGATCAGGATAAGCAGCCCGACAGGAATCAGTGTCCAGACCGGAACATTCCAAAAATTCAGATAAAAGGATTCAAAATAATGATCGATCAGATCAAAATGTCCGGTGAGATAAAGAATCTGAGTTGCTATCAGAACCGGCAGTGAAAGTCCGATGATCAGCAGCAGCATGCCTCTCAGATTCAGCGTCTGGGTATAAAAATAGGCGACCAGTACAAAGACGATCAGAAAAATCGACGGTGGAAAGAACAAAGCCGAAACAGCCAAAAGAAAACCGCTTTCAAACATAATCTTTCGGTTTTCTCCCGGATTGGCAGCAGAAATCCATCTCCAAAAAATCATTGAACAGAACAGAAGTGAAGCGGTCATCGGCAGATCGGCGGTGATCTTTGAAAACATCAGTACCCAGATCAGATAGAACCAGAGACCGAAACCGGCAGATTTGACTAAATTAGAATAGTTATAAAATAGCAGACAGACGACAGCCGTCAGGAGCAGCTGCAAAATTGCTGAAATGCTGTACAGATCGGTGCGGACGGGTTGTAAACTGAGAAAAAACAAAGCTAAAAACAAGGCTCCGAGAAAAAATTGTAACAAAAATGATTTTTGCGAAAGTATCTTTACCAACATTTTTTTAACTTTGTCGCTTAAAGCAACAAAGATATGGGAATACTTACAGATATTTGGTTTGGACTCGGACATTTCTTCCTCTGGACATTTGAAAATCTTTTGGAGCCGATTGCACATTCATTTGACTGGATACTGTTTATTGTCGGTTTCGGTCTGATCGGATGGTGGCTGTACAAACTGGCAAGCTTCGGAAACAAAGAAGACAAAGAATACAAAGGCTGGTAAACGGCCGATAAAATAATTTATTGAGAAATAGCAGACCTGTGTCAGCCGATTGGATTTGACACAGGTTTTTTTGTGGCTCAAAGTCTGAATCAGATTGCGTTTTCGTCGCCGGCAAGAACCAGTCTGACGGTTTTGTAGATAATCAGCAGATCGAGCAGGAAAGACCAGTTTCTGACATAATAAATATCTGTCCTCACCCGGAGTTCCATATCTTTTTCAGAATCGATTGCTCCTCTGTAACCTCTGATCTGTGCCAGTCCGGTGATTCCGGGTTTCACATAATGACGGAGCGAATATTTTTTGATAATCTCTGCATACGACTCATTTTCTGAAACCATGTGCGGTCTCGGGCCGACGATTGACATTTCGCCTTTCAGGACATTAAAGAATTGAGGCAATTCGTCCAAACTCGTTTTACGAAGGATTCGTCCGAGTCTGGTTACTCTGGGGTCGTCTCTTTCGGTTGGTTTTTTATCATTGAATTTATCGGGGCGCATGGTTCTGAATTTGAGACAGTTAAACTCTCTTCCGTTGAGTCCGTTTCGTTTTTGGGTATAAAAGATAGGACGGCCCTGAGAGAAGAAAACCGCGATGGAAAGAATTGGCAGGAGCCACCAGAGGAATATTACGAAAATAGTAATAGAAAAAATGATATCAAATGATCTTTTAATAAATCGGTTGATTAAATTTTCGAGGGGAAGTTTATTATATGTAAAGACAGGGAAAGTTTCTATAAATAAAACATCCATCGTACTTATGTTTTCTAAGGCTGAGTCAAAAATAAATTTTACTTTTAGAAAATTATCTTCAGCTATTTTTAAAATTTTTTCTGTATTGGGTTTATTAAGGTTGCTGCCCTCACAAATATAAAAGGTATCAATTTTATTTTTACGAATCTGTTTGATAAGATTATCTGCAAAGTCTCCTGTTTCAAATTGTTCAGCGGTCAAAATCAAATGCTCTTCTATTACGATGCCGTACTCAGGGTTATCAGTAATTATTTTTCTAAATAATTCAGTATTTGAGTTCTCTCCAATAATCAGTATTCTTTCCTTTACGATTTTCCCAATTTTTATCAAGTATTTAATCAAGTAAAATAAAAGCAGTTTATATATGAAGTCGATAATAAATAGTAACAAGATGAAATAAACCGTCTCAGTATTAGTAAATAAATCTTCTGATTTCAGACCTGAAACAGCAAATAAGATTATTCCGAAAAGGAAAATTTGAAAGAAAAATTTCCTGAAAAAATCAATAAACCGGTCAGAAAGGAAACTGAAATAAATTTTAGTGGAATTTGAAATAAGAAGCCAGGAAAAAATGATTAGGATTAATGCTTTATAATGGGAGTTGATAAGGTTTCCCATATTTTCCATTGTTTTGTCAATTCCCGGATTGTGAATAAACAGAAAAATAAAGAACAATAAACACAACAAGAGAATGTCAGCCAGAAGCTGAACAATTATCAGAAATATATTTTGTTTATTACCGTAGTTCATGGTTTAATTTTCAGCACTAAATCTATGCTTAATAACTATTCGGGCAAAAATTAGATTTCCTATCAAATATCTTTTCCACATCTTTTTGGGTTCCTGGATTAATCTAAAGAACCATTCCAAACCCACCTTTTGCATCCAAGAAGGAGCTCTTCTTACCTTGCCTGCAATTACATCAAAACTCCCTCCTACACCCATTATAAAATTCACATCTTTAAGTTCGTTTTTATTTCTGAATAAAAAGTTTTCTTTTTTAGGCGAAGGAATTGCAACAAATAAAATTTGAGGTTTGGCCTTTCGAATTTCTTCAACTATAATACTTTCCTCTTCAGGTTGGTAATAACCATTTCTATATCCGGCTATTATATTCCCACCAAAGTCCTTTGTAATGTTGTCAATTAATTTTAGAAGGGTCTCTTCTTTTGTACCAAAGAAATAAGCTTTATATCCATTTTCCTGACATAATTTCAGACATTCCATCATTAAGTCGATTCCTGTTACACGTTCTTTAACGGGTTTACCCAAAATTTTAGCAGCCCATAACACTCCTTTGCCGTCAATATTTATCAAATCGGCTGAATTAACACTTTCTCTGAGTTCATTGTCTTTTTGTAATAAAACAATCTTATTGGCATTTATCACCGTATGATGAATCTGTTTTTTATTTTCGATTCCATTTCTAACAAGCTCTATGGTTTCTTTCATTGAGTGATTGTCATAAAAAGTATTTAATATTTCAATTCTACATTTCTCCATTTCAGAATATTTGATTCCGGTTGTTTTTTAGCCAGAAGTAAATTGACAATAACAAAAACAATTGTTTTTCCTGATTGTATCCTTTTTTGTGTTTTTCAAGCACTTTCATTACTTCGTCCTTATCAAAGAGGCGATTGAACTGAGTATAATCATCATTTACAGCTGAATAAATTAAATTGCTCAAGCCCTGATTAAACCATTCTTTTGTTGGCGAAAGAAAACCCTTCTTTTTTCTTTTCACTATCTTTTCAGGCAATACAGATTTGGCAAATTCTTTATGAATAAATTTTCCATTGCCATTATTGATTTTATATTTTAATGGAAGTGACTGTATAAATTCAACAAGTTCGAGATCAAGTATAGGAACCCTGGTTTCTATTGCAAAATTCATTGAAATTTTGTCAGTGTACAGCAAAAGGTCATCTGCCAGATTCATCCTGAGATCAACTGCCATCATTGCTTCTGCTGCTGTCAATTTATTTACATTGAGCAGTTGGCAAAAGTAATTAATCCTTTTTCTGCTTCTGGAATCATTTGTGCCTGTTAATTTATAAATATCCTCCTCGGTAAAAAGTGAATATGTTTTCTCAAAACGTTTAACCAAATCGGTTTCATAGGACGAGTATAAAAATCTTCTAATCTTTTCATTTTTAAAAAATGAGGAAAATGGTTTTAATCCTTCAAGAACAAAATTTGGAAAGTTGTTTCGAATTATCTCCGATCTATACCTCGGATACCCACCCAATGGCTCATCTGCCCCCTGCCCGGTTAAAACAACTTTAACGTGTTTTGACACCTTTTGGTTCAAATAGTACATTGGTATTGATGAAGTTGTCCCCAAAGGTTCTTCAACGATTTGGACTATTTTTTCAAATGCATTAATAAAATCATTTTGACCGATTACAATCTCGTGATGCAATGTATTAAGTATCGATGCCGATTCGCGTGCATCATCAAGTTCGTTTGATTCATCTTTATTATCGAATCCGACGGTAAAAGATTTGATCTTGGTAGCAGAGTTTCTGACTGCAAAATAGGTGACAAGTGCCGAGTCGATACCGCCACTCAGAAGTACACCCAATTCCACATCAGACATCAATTGACGTTTGACAGCTTTCTCAAACAGATCACCGTATTGATTTACTGCCTGATTAAAACTAAATTCTTTTTTATTTGGCTGAGATACCAATAAGGGTTTTAGTTCAATACTGTTTTTTTTTATATCATACGTTAAACAGTGTCCGGGCAGTAATTTTTTTATCTCCATATAAAGTGTGTCGTCAGACGGATTGAATCTCAGTTTTAAAAGCTCTGATAGAGAATCTTTATCCAAAGAGGTATCAATCAGACTTTTTATTGGTCTGATTTCAGAAGAGAATAAGAATCCGTTATCTGATTTGTAATAATAAACCGGTTTGACACCAAACGGATCTCGAACAAGATAAATTTTCTGCTCTTGTTTATCCAGAAAGCAAAATGCAAAAATCCCATTGAAGTCTTTTACAGATTGAATACCGTTTTTGGCTATATAATTAAGAATGGTTTCTGTATCAGAGTGACCTTTGAAATTAATATCATTTATTGTTTTTCTTAAATCCTCATGATTGTATATTTCACCATTGAGTATTATTGAATAGTTTCCATCTTTGGTTTCCATCGGCTGATTGCCTGCCGCAGTAAGATCTACAATTGACAGCCTTCTGTGCCCAAAAAGAACTTTATTATCACCCAATTTATAGTTGCAAATCTGAGAGAAGTCTGGGCCTCTGTGTTTTATAAGGTTCAGAACATCTTCAGAAAAATTTATATTAACTGATCCAAGGATTCCGCACATTAGATTTCGATTAAATTAGACAGTACTTTAAGCTCTTTTTTTCCTACTTTTTCAATGCTGATATCTTCCATTTTTCTTCTTGCATTTTCAATAATCGTCCTGTATTTTTCAGGATTAGAAACAACCTCTGTGATTTTATCTGCTATTTCTTTTGGTGAATTTGCAAGGATTCCATTTTTACCATCTTTTATAAATTCAGGTATTGCAGTCACGCCATTGCTTACTGTAAGCAAACCCGAGGCCATTGCCTCACACATAATTACACCCTGTGAATCAAACCGTGTAGTTGCAATGAATCCTCCATATTTCTTAAAAGTATTTGGAATTTCGTACCTGTCAATATATTTATTAATTATCACAACTCTTTCATTCAGCCCATATCTGTCAATAAGGTTTCTGCAGTAATTTTCGTATTTCCCCTTTCCGTATATAGTTAGTTTAAATTCTGAGGGAAGGTGTTTAACAATCTCAATTGCAATATCAAATCCATATTTTAAATCCGTCAGGGGTCTTATCATCAATAGTTTATGCCTGTTTTCATATGAATCTAAAAACTTAAATAAATCTGTGTCAATTCCATTTGGAATGATATTAGAATTTTTTAGTTTTAATTTCAAAATTGATTCAGTGTGTTCTTTCATCCAATTAGAAGGAAAAATAAAAGCAGCATTTTGTCTTTTGTTTGCGTCATTTATGAAGCTTCTCATTTTTGCAGAGTTCCAGAAATTTAAATAAATATATTTGAGAATACCTCTTGGTGAAAATGAAAAATCAAATAAATAATCAGGATACTTCATAATCTCAGATCCGTGAATAAAAATGGCAAATGTTCTTTTGTTTTTTCGTATATCATTGTAAATCGGATAACAGCCACTTTTACTTCCAAAATAATTATTCAGCAAATGCAAATAAAGCAAATCAAAACGATCAAATTCTTTTATAATTTCTTGATTTGACATTAGTTTCACATCAACACCCTCGTAGCTGTATGAATTTCTTTTTGATGATGGAACAAAGATTACGACTTCATTTCCCAGCTCTTTAAAATATTTTGCCCTGACATGAACAAACATATGATTATAGGGATCATTTTCTTTTGGGTATCGGGGTGTAATAATGGCAAGTTTCATTTAGTCCTCAGTTTTAAAATTAACGAACATGATTGAATAAAGAAAACCAAACATTAACAAACCTGCGCTTCTTCCAAAATAAGATTCAGTCATTGCAAAAAGAGAAAAAATCAGAATAAAGGCTTGAGCGATTAAACTTTTTCCGGTTTTCAAAAAGAAGAAGAATAAAACAGCTAAAAAAGCGAGAAGTCCAACAATTCCATTTGAAACAAAAAAGTCGAGATATTGATTATGAGCATTGTAATGTTCTGTTAATGCCTGATTAAATCCTCCTTTGAAATAGGCTTCGTTATATATAAACTGAGCGTCTTCTTTTCCGCTGCCTATCCAAAAATTACCCAATAAATCATTTTCTTTTATGATTGCAATCCATCTTGGATATCTATCCAGGATTACATCACCTTCGGGGGTAAGAATTGATGTTAGTTTGTTGCTCAAATAATCAAACTTTAAAATGCTGAGTGCAAGAACAACCAATACCGCCAAATATTGAAAAATTGATTTTCTGGTAAATCTGGAAATAAAATGATAGGTCAGAAATAAAAAAAGACATAATAACGAGATTCTGCTGTTTGTCTGAAGGATAAAAAACGCTTGAACAAATAGAAGTGTACGATACAGCACTTTTTCTTTTCTAAATTCTTCAAACCCCTTATACTTCATCAGAATTATAATTAACAGGACAACCAAAATTCCAACATAGCTCGGATGCGTATTGAAAGGCTTTAGCAAATTAAAATCCGTATAAATCCATTCAAAGAAATACCCCGCCTGATCCAACGGATTCTTTTTTGACAGAATATCCCAGATTATCCTTATCCAGCAAATAAGGATTGTAACAACCGTTCCGGCAATCATTGCCGAAAAAATATTGCTTATTTTATAATCTTTAATTGAGGTGCTGAAAAGAATCAGCGGAAACAAAATCAACGGACTTGCTTTGACAGAAAGATCGATTGCAGCTGATTTATCATCAATGAACCAAAAGTTTGAGAAGAAAAGCAGGAATAGGGCAGTCATTAGGAGAAATGCTGTCAGATTTTGTTTCAGAAGAAAAAACTTTTCTTTCCAATTATTTTTCAGAACCCATGCAATTATCACCGGATAAACAGCCAATGTGTTGATGTTGTTCCACATGAGAAGCGTAAATGCAAATAATGCCAGGCTGAGCTCAAAAAATCTATTATTATTTAATAATTTCATCAAACCTTTTTTTGTATGTGTTTTCTTCTGCAGTGCGTTCCAATTTTTTAAGATACACTTTTCTGTGAATGGTTGCGTCATTTGTTTTTTTCATTACACTTTCAGCATCCTCCCAATCAACAAATAAATTATAATCTTTTCCCATAAGATTTTCCATCGGTTTATGTCTTTCTGTCAGAAAAGGAAGTCCAAAATTAATAAAATCCATTACTTTAATTGGAAAAGTAATGTCATCATAAAAATTTCGCGGTCTGGTGTGAAATGCAACTGCAACGTTATTTTCTTTTAGAAAATCCGGGATCTGATTTCTTTTCAAACTTGAAACAAACAGTTCTTTTGGAATTTTATACCTATTGTTCAAGTCCGTATCGGGTGTCAGCACAAAGAAGTTATAACTTTCTGAGTACAGTTCAGCATATTCAATAAATTTTTCAAAACCTGAATTTACGTAGTGTGTACCTCCCAGATATAAGATTCCGGGCTTTGTATCCGTACTTATTTCATATTGAAATATGGCACCGGAATCTGTTGCAGGCGGCAATTCAAAAAATTCTCTTTTAGGATGATATTTGTTTTTTTCAAAAAAAAACTTTCCCATCTCATAGGTTGGGAAAGCAAGTTTTGATGATATTAAGGTGAGAAAATAGTTACTGAACTGATTGCAATATCTGGTAATTGATTTTCTGGGGCCTTTGTATTCTTCAGGAAATAATTCTATATAAATATCTCTGATAAAAACGATTAATTTTTTGGATTTTATCTTCAATATTAACAGCGCAATCAAATCATCAAAGCCAATCCGATTGGTTGCTGACTCAACATACACCACATTCAGTTTTTTTGTTGCGAGAGCCTTTGATATCTTATTATTTGATATTATCAAATCTCCATTAGAATTAAATTCCTTTTTAAAATCTGTAATTCTGGAAACCGGTCCGCCATTAATCCTTTCAATATTGGGAACTATGTAAAGAAGGTTTTTCATTTCTCTTGATTATCTTTTGTTAAAATTACAAATGGAATCAGCAGATAAAAGAAATAGTTGAAATAGTGAATAGAAAGAAGGTTGGTCATGATAAACATTAAAATAAATCCAAGCTTGGCTTTCAAATTTGGAATTCTATATGTCAGATAGGCATGAGATAACAAAAAAATTGTCATTAAAGAAACTCCGCCTCTGTGAAATATATAATAAAATCCATTGTCAATTTCCTGAAAGGTATAATAACCTCTGAAACTCACAGCAATTTTATTATCTCTAAAAATTCTGGTGCTTGCACCAAACCCTTTGCCAAATATATTTTCCAACGTTGTAAAATTTTCGCTTCTAAAGGCTTTTTGCAAATCTGAAATTCTGATTCTTAAACTGCTGTATTCCCAAGGCCTGAATACATATTTCAATTTGGTTTGAACCAATTCCGGAACTAGAGATGATTGTAAATAGACTATTCCGCAGACAATCAAAATACCGATTACTGAAAAATAAATAGGGTTGAAGAATCTTTTGAAATTAATGATTACCAAAAGAATCATACCTACAGCTATTCCTAAATTCATAAAATTAGTAGTAATTGCAATATAGGATAGCGCCAGTGCAGCCGAAACTCCAAATTTCCAGTCAAACTTTAGCCCTCTGTATAAATAATAAAAGCCTATAAGAATGAATGCGGTAATGGCCGGTCCGTATATACGTCCTTTAAACCCGAACGCATTTTCACTCCAGAGACTTGGCAATAATTTTACCTTGAGGAGTATGTAAATAATGAATACAATTATATTTATGATGAATAAGAGCTTAAGAAAATCAATCTTATAACGCTGGTTTAATAGCCAAAAGTAAAAGATAAACGAAAAGATTTGGAACTTTATATCAATCGTTGGTTTTATATGGTTGTAACTCAGTCCGATTCCCAAATAAAATAAATAAATAAGAACTGCAATTGTGTAATAATTCGGCAACTTGAATTTAATTGATTTAATTGAAATATTTGTTGCCAACAACAGCAAAAGTAAAAAGATAACATACGCATTATAGGTATTCGTTCCCTGCAGAAGAAAAAGTATAACCAATATTATCTGAACAAAAAGTTTCAAAACGTAAAAGTCTTAATATTAAAAGTAAATTTTTTATCTGTTTATCAGAAAAGAATTAAATTTCACAAAAGTAATGCTTTTCATTTTGAAATATTGCTTCAATCCTTTAAAATAGAGAATCTGAAATGTTTGATTAAAATTTTACTGATTAGATGTTACTATCTATATATTTGTTTTTACAAACGTAAATATACCATTATGAGAAACAGTTATTTTATAACCTTATTGGTTCTTTTGATTGCTTCATGTGCCTCTCCTCAGGAAAAGAAAGAAAAATTGTTAAAAGAAACTGCAGTCAACATTTCCTTAAATGATTCTGTGAAATATTCAGTCAATCTTTTAGAAATCAGTAAGTCAATAAAATTTATTGAAATTCCCCGAACCGTACCCAATTTTTCACTGGAACAGATCAAAGGGTATTCAGATAAAATTCTTAAAGATTCTATTGTGGTACTGCATACTTTTAAGCCTTTTTACAAACCTTTGGATGAAATAACATGGAAAGAAAATCCTGAAAATAATACAACCTGGCAGCTTTACTATGAAAATTTATTGTTTGTGTCTTTTTTAAACCACACTTATCAGGATACAAAGGATATTGCCTATCATGAGCAGGCAAAAAAATATGTGAATAACTATATTTCTCACCATCCTTCTTTGGATCAAAAAACATCAGAATATACCTGGTACGATCATGCAACAGCATTCAGGACCCTCCATGTTCTGCAAACAATTGCTGATGAGCTGGAGCTTGATGTTCCTGATGTTGATTTTATTAAAAGGGCATTTGACCATATTTCTCTCAATGTCATTTTTATGACAGATCCGGCTCACTATTCGGTACATAATCATGCTATTATGATGGATCGTACTTTACTTTATCTTGCGAAAATCACAAAATCCAATGCAGATTTGTCAAATTCTTTGCGGAATTTAGCAGCTACAAGGTCACTGGATAATTTTAACAAGATTATTGGCCCAACGGGATTAGCCAGAGAGCACTCAACCACGTATCATATTTTTAATTATAATCTTTACAAATCCATTTTTGACCTTATTGGAAAAGAAAACATAGACCCTTCTATGATGGTAAAATATTTGAGGATGAATGATATTCTTTTGCAATTGGTAAAACCGGATCTGAAATTTCCATTGTGGGGAGACAGCCAGATAGAAATGGTCAACCAGGAAATGATAGAAAAATTCGGGAACGACAAGCGGCTTCGGGACCTTACAAAAAATTATTCTCTTCCTTCTATGGTAAGTTTTGAGAACAACATAGCCACTTTGAGAACCAATACACCCGACAAGGGTTATTTATGTCTTTTTGCGAACTATTATTCCAAAGTTCATAAACATAACGATGATTTATCTTTCATCTTTCAAACGCTCGGCACCGATATTTTTACAGATCAGGGGTATTATGCCTATGACCAAACCTATCGCCCTCAGTTAATATCCGCTTTGGCACATAATACGGTGGTGGTCAATAATTCAGATTATTCACTTGATGGCAAGGATAAATTTTCTAAACTTATCAGTTATACGAGAGAAGAAGATTATGAGATAGTGGAAGCTGAACACAATTTTTATGACGGTATTCTTTTAAGGAGAAAAATAATCTATATCCATCCGAACGTAATTATAGTACAAGATAACAGCGATAATGTCAATTTAACAAAATCCTTAACTCAAATATTTAATTTGGGAGAAAATGCAACGGATATTTCGGTAAATGGTAATTTAGCTAAAGCATCTTTTCCCAATCAAATTTCATTAACGATTCAATCATTAAATGGAGGGGACAAGGTAGCCGTAAAAGACTTTTTCAGGAGTTTGTCTCCCAATAAGAAAACAGATACCAAGCAAATAAATTTAGAAACAAAACAGTCTAACATTACCTCAATTATTACCATTGAGTCGCCTAAATATATAAACCCGGTTGGAAATGTAAGCGTTCAGGGAAATTCGGTAACATATTCTAAAAAGGGTGTAAATAAGAAGATAATAGGTTTGTAAGTAATTTTCTGATATGTAAATATTTATGTTCTTTTTAATGTGCCTATCTCTTAATAATTTTCTTTGTTATGACCTTGGAAGGTTTTAAGTGTATTTTAAGTAAATAAGTTCCAGAGTTTAGATTTGCAATATCTAATTTTTCAAAATTAGAGATAAATGTTTTAATATTCTTCCCCGAAAAATCAGTTAGATAAATCCTGTCTATATCTAAATTTTGATAATTTTTCAAAAACACCACACCACTGTTCGGGTTTGGAAATAGATCAATTTCATTCTTGAGTTCAACATCGTTAATACCTAAAAGGCAAGATGTATCTCCTTCATTTTCAATAAATATTGCTTCAGGGTCTACATCAGTCCAGTTGTTTGTGCTGTAATTGCAATCATCTACAAGAATAAAAGGTAAATTAGGATTATTTAGAAAATTCACACTGATAATATTCTGATTATTTCCATTTCGTAAATCTACTATTTCAAAATTACCACCATATAAAACGATCTCTCTTAAATTAGGATTATTTGACAAATCAAGTTCCAATATGGGTGTATTACCACAGTAAAAATATCTAAGATTGGGATTGTTGCTTAAATCTAATGTTGTAATATTTGTATTAGATAGGCTCATTTCACTTAATTGACTGTGAGAAGATAAGTCTATTTCTGATATAGGATTATTATTCAGTATTAAGAATCCTATATTTACATTAGGGTGAAAAAATATTTCAGTAATTTGGTTGTATGAAAGATTTAAAGAAATAAGGCTTGCGAAATCTTGAAGCCCTGTTAAATCTGAGATATTTACCCCAGACATAAATAAACTATTTATACTTGCGATGTTGTCTGTCAGCACATAATCGTCAAGTACGCATCATATCCCAAATCAATAAGTTTTTGTTCAAAATTATCGTCTGGGACATAGGTCGTTTGAGAAATAACAAATTGACAAAATAAAACAGAAGTAAGGATAATAAATAGCTTTTGCATTGCGATAATTTATGATATTGCACAAATGTAATGGAAAAAGGCTTTCATTTAGTGTAAGAATTGTTAAAAACACGCCCTTTTTTATCAACTAATGTAATTTGATAAAGATCGTTTTTAAATAGAGATAAGTCTAATATTATTTCTTTTTTATCAACTTCAGATTTTAAAAGAACTTCTCCGGTATTACTTATCAGGTAAATGTTTTTCCTGACTTCCGCAAATTAACACCCAAAATCAAAAAGTTCGTTTAGCTGT
>JACFND010000003.1 GCA_019455045.1 Flavobacteriia bacterium | reverse complement strand
GTCTATCAGTGGTTTATATTTTTAATAAAAAAATGTGCGGAAGTCAGGAAAAAACACGATTTTCCTTTGGATTTTCCCAATCTATATCAAATTCAGCCAGACTGATTTTCAGTTTTTCTGTCATCATCATTTTGTTTTATGGTCAATAATTTGGGTAATGACAGTAAAGTTCCGAAATATTTGGGAATTATCGCTTTGTCTTTTGAGAATTATAATTTTCCAAAACCGGATTTATCAATGGTTCATTTTCAACAAATCATCCAAATATTCTCTCGAATTTGACAGTCTCGGCACCTTGTTCTGACCGCCTAGTTTGTCTCTTGATTTCATCCAGTCAAAGAAAAGACCATCTTTGGCTACATTGAGTTTCAGCTGGTTGAGTGTGATATTTTTGTATCGCTTTGCTTCATAATCTGAATTCAGTTCCTGAAGAGAACGATCCAGAATTTCTGCAAATTTTTCAAAATCATCCGGCTTTTTGTCAAATTCAACCAGCCATTCGTGCGCTCCTTTTTCCTTTCCGACCATAAAAACAGGTGCAGCCGTAAATTCCTTCACGATCGCACCGGTTGCATCACAAGCTCTTTTCAAACCTTCTTCCGCATTTTCTATGATCAGTTCTTCGCCAAAAGCATTGATAAAATGTTTGGTCCTTCCGCTGACCACGATTCTAAACGGATCTGTCGATGTAAATTTGACCGTATCGCCGATGATGTAACGCCACAAACCGCCGTTGGTGGTGATCACAATTGCATAATTCTTTCCGATTTCAACATTCTCAAGCTGAACCACTCTCGGACTGTCAGAATCAAATTCTTCCATCGGAATAAATTCATAAAAAATCCCGTTGTCGAGCAGCAGCAGCAAATCTTTTGAATCGCTTCTGTCCTGAATCCCGAAAAATCCTTCCGACGCATTATAGATTTCGTAAAAATTTAATTTTTTCCGGGTCAGACCGGTATAGATTTCCTGATAAGGTTTGAAACTGATTCCGCCGTGAAAAAACACTTCGAGCATCGGCCACACCTCGTCCAGTTTTTCCATCCCGGTTTCTGCCAGCACATTGTTGAGCAAAACCAGCATCCACGAAGGAACGCCCGTCAGACAGCCGATTTCTTCTTTGATCACCGAATGAGAAATCGCCTTCATCTTGGTTTCCCATTCGCTCATCAGCGAAATCTGTTTGTTGGGCGTATTTCTGAGTTCTGCATAAAACGGAAGATTATCGATCAAAATCGCCGACAAATCACCAAAAAGTGTATCGTATTTCTGATAAATCTCACTGCTCCCGCCCAGTCTGAGATTTTTGTTTTTAAAAATTTCGGTGTCGGGATGATTGTTCAAATAGATCGCAAACATCATTTTCCCGGCTGCATAATGACAGTCCTCGAGCGACTCTTCGCTGATCGGAATAAACTTGCTTTTTGCATTGGTCGTGCCCGACGATTTTGCAAACCATTTGATCCTGCCTTTCCAGCTGACATCGGGTTCGCCCTTTCTTGCCCTTTCGATAAAAGGTTCAAAATCCTCATATTTTACCAACGGAACATGCGAACTGAATTCAGCATAAGAATCGATTTCATCAAAACCGTAAAGCTTTCCGTATTCTGTATTTCTTGCGGTCGAAAGATTGTTGAACAGCACACTTTCCTGGGTTTCAATCGGATTTTTAATAAAGTTTTCAATCTGAAGAAATCTTTTTCTCATCAGCAGCTCCATTACTTTATTGACCAATCCCTGTGCCGGCATAATTATTTGTAATTTTACTGCAAATTTAATCAAAACAATGATTTTTGAAGGCCAGATCAGAAAGATGATAACCGAAAACCTCGATCCGATTCATTATTATCTGAATTTGAAAAATGATTTCCTGGATGTAAATGCCCAATTGGGTAAAAAAATTAAGATTTATTACGATCACAATGAATGCCTCGGCTGCGGACTTGACAAAGAAATTTTCAGGATGGGTTATTGCAAAAGCTGTTTTTTCACGCTTCCGCAGGCAAACGAAAGCATCATCCGGCCTGAACTGTCAACCGCTCATCTCGGCATCGAACAGAGAGATCTGGAATGGGAAAAGAAATTTGAACTTCAGCCGCACATCACTTATCTGGCGGTATCGTCCGAACTGAAAGTTGGTGTGACCCGCGAAACTCAGGTGCCGACCCGTTGGATCGATCAGGGTGCAAGCAGCGCGATTGTTCTGGCAAAAACAGACAACCGTTATCAGGCGGGAATGATCGAGGTAGCGCTCAAAGAGCATGTGGCTGACAAAACCAATTATCAGCGGATGCTAAAAAATGAAATTCCCGATGTCGATCTGATTCAGCAAAAAGATTTGTTTAAAATTTATATTCCCAAAGAAGAAGTCGGATTTTATCAGTCGGATAATTCAATTTATACTTTCAATTATCCGGTGCTTCAGTATCCAAAAAAAGTTAATTCGCTCAATCTGAAAAAACAAAGAGAATACGAAGGTACGCTGGTCGGAATCAAAGGCCAGTACTGGATCTTTGAAGATGATACCGTTTGGAATGTGAGAGGACACGAAGGTTTCTATATCATTTTTGACATCTATTAAATCAAGCCTGATGTTTTGTCACAGTTTTTGGACTGCTTCGCGCCAAAAACAGCGCCAAAACAAGATTCCGTATTCTATTGCATAGCTACAAATATTTGACCTCTCCGAGGTCATCTAAGATTGACATTGGAAGAAGTTTCTAAAACAATAGGAATGACTGACAATTAAGTGAATTATGAATTGCAGTTTGAACTGACCCACGGTAGTGGGTCAAATATTTGTAACCCCGATTAAACGGAGCGACAGCGGAGAGCAAATCGGGGTAAAGAATGAAGAAGGTTATTGTTTTGGCGGCATTTTTGTTGAGAAACAAAACAAAAATGATGACAAAACAATGCAACTCAATTCATTGTGAAAATAGGATTATCCTATAAAAATCATTCTCAGGAATTTTGACTCATAAATTCCTCTGCTTTTTCAACCATATTTTTTGATCCGCAGAAAAACGGAACCCGCTGATGAAGTCTTTCGGGCTGAATGTCCAAAATCCGTCTGAAACCGTCGGTTGCTTTTCCACCCGCCTGTTCAGCCAGAAACGCCATCGGATTGCACTCGTACAAAAGTCTGAGTTTTCCGTTCGGACTGTTGGTTCCAGACGGATAAATATAAATCCCGCCTTTGATCATATTCCTGTGAAAATCAGCACAAAGCGAACCGATGTATCTCGAAGTATAAGGCCGGTCTTCTTCTTTTGCCTGACAATATTTGATATAATCTTTTACGCCCTGCGGAAACATTGCATAATTCCCTTCGTTGATCGAATAAATTTTTCCGTCTTCTGGAATTTTCAGATTGGGATGAGAAAGATAAAAAGTTCCGATCTGCGGATTGAGCGTAAACCCGTTTACACCGCGACCGGTAGTATAAATCAGCATGGTCGAACTGCCGTAAACAATATATCCGGCTGCCACCTGCTGACTGCCCGGCTGAAGAAAATCTTCCATCTGAACCGGCGTTCCGTCGGGTGTGATTCTTCTGTAAATCGAAAAAATAGTTCCGACAGAAACATTCACATCGATATTTGACGAACCGTCCAGCGGATCGATCAGCACCACATAATGGCTTTTTTCGGAATACTGCGCATTTTCAATTCTGATAAAATCTTCATTTTCTTCTGATGCAATCCCGCAAACCACTTCTCTTTGAGAAAGCGTATTGATAAAAACCGCATTTGCAAAGACATCCAGTTTCTGCTGTTCTTCGCCCTGCACATTTTCTTTTCCGAATTTTCCGAGTATGTCGATCAGTCCCGCCTGATTCACTTTCTGATTGACGATTTTGCACGCCAGTTTGATCGAACTGAGCAGTCGGGTCAGCTCGCCGGTTGAATATTTAAAATCTTTCTGATTTTCTATGATAAATTCACCCAGCGTCTGATGATCTCTTTCCAAATCCATAATCGATAGTTTATTTGAGTACACAAATATCGTAAAATTATAGAATCGAACATTCTTAAAAAAAGAAAGACAACAATGTTTATATTTGTCATTCAATTTTTTTGAGTTTAAGGGATCAGATGAAAGTTTTCAAATTTGGGGGGGCTTCGGTCAAAGATGCCGCAGCGGTAAAAAACATTGCAGAAGTTCTGAAAACAGCCGGCTGCAATGATGTCTTCATGGTGGTTTCCGCCATGGGCAAGACCACCAATGCGCTTGAAGATGTGGTCAGACTCTATTTTGAAAACGGTGATTTTGAACTCAGGATTTCAGAAATTCAAAATGCACATCTTGAAATCGTTAAATGTCTTTTTGAAACCGGACATCCCATTTATGATGAGGTTTTGAATTTATTTGCTGACCTGAATTTATTTCTCAAGAAAAACAGATCGCCCAATTATGATTTTGTGTATGACCAGACGGTTTCTTTTGGTGAAATGGTTTCGACCAAAATCGTGAGTCATTATCTGAATCTGACCGGAATCGAAAACCAGTGGCTCGATGTGCGCGATCTGATCAAAACCGACGACAGTTACCGCGAGGCAAAAGTCGATATGGAATTGAGCCGGAAGAATTTTAAAAAACTTGGAAAAGGAAAATTCTATCTCACCCAGGGTTTTTTGGGTTCAGATCCGAATTATTTCACCACCACGCTCGGACGTGAAGGATCGGATTATACCGCAGCCATCATTGCATACTGCACCGATGCCGAAAGCATGACGATCTGGAAAGATGTGGAAGGTGTTCTGAATGCAGATCCGAGATATTTTGAAAATCCGGTTTTGCTGAAAAATATTTCTTATCAGGAAGCGATCGAACTTGCTTATTACGGCGCTTCGGTCATTCACCCGAAAACCATGAAACCGCTTCGTCAGAAAGAGATTCCGTTTTTTGTAAAATCATTTCTGAATCCGAACGGAGAAGGTACCCGAATCGAAAACGGACTGAAACTCGAACCCGATGTGCCCTGTTATATTTTGAAGAAAAATCAGAATCTGCTGACGCTGACCACGCTTGATTTCTCGTTTATCACAGAAGACAAAATCAGCCGGATTCTTAATCTGCTCCATCAGCTGAAGCTCAAAGTGAATCTGATGCAGAATTCGGCAATTACCCTGTCGCTCTGTGTGGAAGATAAATTTATTCAGCTCGATAAATTTATTGATGAAGTATCTTTGGGTTTTAAGATTGAATGTGAAAAAGATGTATCTTTATACACTGTCAGAAATTTTGAAAACAAGACAGAAACAGCGCCGGGGGATGGGAAAGAGCTTTTGCGGCAAATAATTAAAAATACTTTACAGATAATCAGAAAGTGATACGACTGATCAGTACAAAAGATATTTACCAGGCTTCCGGTTTGAAAAAACTGGGTCCTTTCGGTTATCCGATTGCCTGGCTTTTCAAAATCATCAGCGGGATTCCGAGGGTCAACCGGCTGTATTCGGGCGGTTACGGAAAAAAAGCTCCCGAATTTCTTGAATATCTTCTCGATGATCTCGATATCCAATATGAACTGCACGAAGAAGATCTGAAAAGAATTCCAAAAGACGGAAATTTTGTAATCGTCGCCAATCATCCGCTGGGTGCTTTGGACGGAATACTGATGATGCACATCATCGGGAAGCTTCAGCCCAATTTTAAGGTGATGGGTAATTTTCTGCTCAGAAAAATCGAACCGCTCGAACCGATGGTGATTGCGGTCAATCCGTTTGAAACCCGAAAAGAGGCTTTCAACAGCGCAATGGGAATGAGAGAAGCAATCCGGCATGTCCGTGACGGCAACTGTCTGGGGATTTTTCCGGCGGGAGAAGTTTCAACCAAAAATGAAAAAGGAGAAATCACAGATCGCGAATGGCAGGAAGCTGTGATGAAATTGGTCAAAAGACTGAATGTTCCGGTGATTCCGATGTATTTTCACGCCAAAAACAGCCCGATTTTTTATCGGTTGGCAAAATTGAGTCCGAGTCTTCAAACTGCAATGCTGCCGTCAGAAATGGTCAGACCGAGATTAAAACCGATTCAGATCAGAATCGGAAAACCGATTTTACCCAAACAGCAGGATGAATTTGAAGACATCAGATCGTTTACCGATTTTCTCAGAAAGAAAACCTATTCGCTTTCTTATTATTACAACCGTACTTCGCTGCTGCTGGACACGCTGAAAATTCCGGCGACCATCGCAAAAAACACAAAAAACAGAAAGCCGAAAGAAGTCATTGAAGAAACGCCGCATGAGCTGATCGAACATGAAATTTCGGAACTCAAAAAATCTGAAGAATCTCTGCTTTTTAAAAACAACAATTACGAATGTTATTTTACAAGCGCAAATGAAATTCCGAACATACTCAGAGAAATCGGACGGCTCAGGGAATTGACTTTTAGAGAGATCGGTGAAGGAACCAATCAGGAAATCGATTTGGACCGTTATGATGTTCATTATCATCATTTGTTTCTTTGGGACGATGATGCAAAACAGATTGTGGGTGCCTACCGGATGGCGCTCGGACATGAAGTTTATGAAAAATACGGTGTCAACGGATTTTATTTGAACGAACTTTTCCATATCGAACCCGAGCTCTATCCGTTTTTGAACAACTGTATTGAGATGGGCCGTGCGTTCATCATTACCAAATATCAGCAAAAACCGATGCCGCTGTTTCTGCTGTGGCGCGGAATTGTGCATGTGACCCTTCGTCATCCCGAAGAAAAATACATCATCGGCGGAGTGAGCATCAGCAATCAGTTTTCAGATTTTTCAAAATCGCTGATGATCGAATTTATGAAGTCGCATTATTATGATCCATATGTGGCTCAGTTTGTCAGGCCGAAAAATGAATTCAAAATCAAACTCAAAGATGCGGACAAGGAATTTTTCTTTGACGCTGCAGAACAGGATTTGAACAAACTCGACAAATTGATCGACGAAATCGAACCGAATCTGCTCAGAATTCCGGTTTTGCTCAAAAAATACATCAAACAAAACGCTAGAATCATCGGTTTCAATGTGGATCCGAAATTCAATGATGCGGTGGACGGACTGATGTATATCCGAATCAGCGATCTGCCCGAAAGCACTGTAAAACCTGTACTTGAGGAATTTCAGGCAGAACTCAACCGTAAATTGGAATCAGGAAATGACAATCTGCAGCTGTAAAGATTTTTTATTATTATTGTAAAAAAATAAAACAATGGACTATCTTTCAAGAGCTGTTGAATACTCGACTGCATCCTCCGGTCTCAGATTTGCAAATTTCATCGTTGATAACATCTTATATGCAATTGTTTCAAATATAATTCAGGCCTTTCTTTTGTTCGTTCTGATCCCCAATTCAAACTTGGGAGATTCTGACCCCGTATTCATAATCTTTTGGATACTGTTTTCAATCTTTTTTGTGACTATGTTTTATGCAGTCCAGGAATATCTTTTCAAGGGAAGGACAATCGGGAAATTTGTAACCGGGACCAGGGCAGTTACACTTGACGGTGAGGAGCCCGACTTTAAACGTTATTTTATTCGTTCACTTTGCAGAATAATTCCTTTTGAACCTTTTTCATTTTTATTTTCGGCTTCAGGCTGGCACGATACGATTTCTAAAACCAGGGTGGTGAAGGTGACTGATTTTGAAAGAATCAGAAGCCGGGAGGACAATATCGATCAGATCGGTTCTGCAGCTGCAGCCTGATAAACCGAATTTTTTGTAATTTAATTTTGGAATGATTGCAATGAATTATTGACAATCAAAATTTGATTTTGTTGATAATTCTCCTTTTGGGCCGAGCTTAAAATCACTAACTTTCAGCATTCAATTTTAACCGAAAATTTTCGAGAATGTTTTTGATTTATGACACCGAAACCACCGGATTGCCAAAACGAAACGACGCTCCTTTGGAAGATGTGGACAACTGGCCAAGAATGGTCCAGATTGCCTGGCAGCTGCATGACAAGACCGGTCGGCTGATCGAAAATGAAAACTATATCATTCGTCCCGACGGATTTGATATCCCGTTTAAGTCAACCCAGATTCACGGCATCACCACCGAAAAAGCATTGGCAGAGGGTCTGCCAGTAAAAGAGGTGCTTGAAAAATTCAGACAGGCATTAAAAAAGACAGAAGTATTGGGCGGTCACAATCTCGATTTTGACCAGAAAGTTATCGGTTCCGAATTTATCAGAGCAGGATTTGATTATCATGAAACCGAACTTCCGATTGCAGATACTATGGAGTCATCGGTTGAATATTGCGCCCTTCCCGGCGGTCGCGGAGGCGGATATAAATACCCTAGACTTGAAGAATTATATAAAGTTCTTTTCAAATCTGAATTTAAAGAAGCACACAATGCAGCGGCCGATGTGAACGCAACCGCGCGCTGTTTTCTTGAACTGATTCGTGTCGGTGTTTTTACAAATGAAGAGGTTCGAATGACCGATGAGGAAATTGAACTGTTCAAAGAAGCAAATCCGGATGTAATTGAAGCAGCCGACATCGAAATCGAATCTCAGGTTGAAGATTTCAAAAAGATCAATGACGGACTGAATTTCGGTTTGAATGAAGATAAAAAAGCCACCACAGATGCGCCTTATTTTCATTTCCACAACCATACCTCATTTTCAATTCTGACTGCAACCACTTCGGTCGAAAATCTGGTGAAAAAAGCAATCGAAGAAAAAATGCCGGCGGTCGGAATCACCGATTTGGGCAATCTGATGGGTGCATTCAAATTTGTGAGTGCGGTTCAAAATGCAAATTCGGCAAAACAGGCGGAGATCGATAAAATGAGAGAAAAGGATCCCGGAATTGAGATCGAAGATTTTACACCCATCATACCGATTATCGGATCTGAGGTTTATGTTTCTGAAAATTATCTTCAGAAAAAATTTACAAAAGACCAGCCCGACAGAAGATTTACACAACTGCTGATTGCAAAAAACAAAAACGGTTATCTGAATCTTTCAAAAATTTCATCAGCCGGATACATTGACGGTTATTATGCAGGTTATCCGAGAGTCGGAAAGGAGATCATCGAACAATACAGCGAAGACCTGATTGCAACCACCGGAACGCTTGAAAGTGAAATTCCTTATCTGATTTTGAATGTGGGAGAAAAACAGGCCGAAAAAGTTTTTGAATGGTATCTGAATATTTTTCTTGATGATTTTTATATCGAATTGATCCGTCACGGTTTGCCCGAAGAAGAAAATGTCAACCAGACGCTGCTGAGATTTGCAAAAAAATACAATGTGAAAGTCATTGCCCAAAACAATACTTTCTACATCGATCAGAAAGATGCCGAAGCTCAGGATATTTTGCTTTGTGTTCGCGACGGCGAGAAAAAGGCAACCCCGATCGGCAGAGGACGCGACACACGTTTTGGTTTTCCAAATGAAGAATTTTATTTCAAATCTCAGGATCAGATGAGAAGTCTTTTCTATGATGTTCCAGAGGCGATTGAAAATCTTTCCGGTCTGTTGGACAAAATTGAAACTTACAGTCTGTCGAGCGATGTGCTGCTACCTAAATTTGATATACCCGAAGAATTCAAATTTGAAGAAGATGAAAAGGACGGCGGGATTCGAGGCGAAATGGGCTATCTGAGATATCTGACCTATGAAGGCGCACTGAAAAGATACGGTGAAATTACAGATGAAATTAGAGAAAGGCTTGATTTTGAATTAGATACCATAGAAATGACCGGTTATCCCGGCTATTTTCTGATTGTTCAGGATTTTACTTCACAGGCAAGAAAGATGGGTGTTTCGGTTGGTCCGGGTCGTGGTTCTGCGGCAGGATCTGCGGTTGCCTACTGTATTGGAATTACAAATGTGGATCCGATCAAATACAATCTGCTGTTTGAGCGTTTTCTGAATCCGGATCGTATTTCGATGCCCGATATCGACATCGACTTTGATGACCGCGGACGTGAAAAAATCATCCAGTGGGTAATCAACAAATACGGAAAAACCCAGGTTGCGCAGATCATTACCTACGGAACGCTTGCCGGAAAATCTGCAATTCGCGATACCGCACGGGTCCTCGATCTGCCATTGTCCGAATCCGACAGACTGGCAAAAAAAACACATATCAAACTGAACGATCTGTACAAACTCAATGAGAGCGAGCTGAAATCAAAACTCAGCGGTGACGAACTCAACGATGCGCTCGAACTGAAAGAAATTTTGAATCGCAATACGCTTGAAGGCGAGACACTGCAACAGGCAAGGGTTATTGAAGGTTCGCTCAGAAATACCGGAGTGCATGCCTGCGGTGTGATCATTACTCCGAAAGATATTCGTGAAATGGTGCCGGTTGCGGTTGCAAAAGATTCTGAATTGCTGATTACCCAGTTTGACAACTCGGTGGTTGAAAATGCGGGTCTGCTCAAAATGGATTTTCTGGGATTGAGAACGCTGACCATCATCAATGATGCCATCGAACTGATCGAAAAAAATCATCCGGGTGTAAAAATCGATATTGACAACATACCATTGGACGATCCGATTACTTATGCACTTTTTCAAAGAGCCGAAACCGTCGGAATTTTTCAATACGAATCGGTCGGAATGCAAAAACATCTTCAGGAACTCAAACCCGACAAATTTGAAGACCTGGTCGCGATGAACGCATTGTACCGTCCGGGTCCGATGCAGTATATTCCAAATTTTATTGCCAGAAAACAGGGAAGAGAAGAGATTGCCTACGATCTGCCCGATATGGAGGAATATCTGGCCGAAACATACGGAATTACAGTTTATCAGGAACAGGTGATGCTGCTTTCTCAAAAACTTGCCGGTTTTACAAAAGGTGAAGCCGACGTTTTGAGAAAAGCGATGGGTAAAAAACAGGAAAAAGTGCTTGCCAAAATGAAACCTCAGTTTCTTGAAGGCGGTGCCAAAAATAATCATCCACAAAAAACGCTTGAAAAAATCTGGCACGACTGGGAAGCCTTTGCATCCTACGCATTCAACAAATCACACTCGACCTGTTATGCACTGGTGGCTTATCAGACCGGATATCTGAAAGCACATTATCCTGCAGAATTTATGGCTTCGGTGCTGAGCAACAACATGAACAACATCAAAGATGTGAGTTTTAATATGGAAGAATGCCGTTCGATCGGAATTCCGGTTTTGGGCCCTGATGTGAACGAAAGCAGTTATTTCTTCTCTGTGAATAACGAAGGTGCGATCCGTTTTGGAATGGGCGCGGTGAAAGGAGTCGGCAGCAATGCGATTGAAGCAATCATCAGGGAAAGAAACGAGAACGGAAAATTTGAATCGATTTTTGATTTTGTTCAGCGTGCAGATCTTCATCAGATCAACAAAAGGACATTTGAAAATCTGATTCTGGCAGGTGCATTTGACGGCTTGGAATCAAACCGTGCACAATTCTTTTATGAAGAAGGCGGTTCGACCAATCTTGAAAAACTGATCCGGTTTGGCGCGTCTTATCAATCGGCAAGAGACAGCGCACAGACATCTCTTTTTGGAGATATGCCGGGCGAAATTGACGTGGTCAGACCTAATCTGCCGGTCTGTCAGCCGTGGAGCAGCATTCAGCGTCTGAACCGCGAAAAGGAGGTGGTCGGAATTTATATTTCAAACCATCCGCTCAACGATTTCAACGAGGAAATGAAATTCTTTCCAAATCTCAGTCTGAAACAGCTCAAGGGGAATGAAGAACTGCTGAAAGGAAGAGAACTGAAAGTTGCGGGTATCGTTACCGATGCTCAAATCCGGATTTCGTCAAAGGACGGAAGAGAATTCGGAATCCTGACGATTGAAGATTTTTCGGATCTGTATGAATTCAGACTGTACGGCGAAGATTTCCTGAAATTCAAACATTTCTTTCAGGTCAATATGACGCTTGCAGTCCGGCTGAACATCACCGAACGGGTTTACAAGGACCGTGAGGGAAATGTCACCGGCAACAGGATTTTTGTAAATATCAGCCGGATCAATCTGCTGGATGATGTTTTGGAAAATGAGACAAGCGAGCTGAAACTATGTATGGGTCTTGAAAATCTGACTTCTGAAGTTTATGCCGATCTGGTAGAGCTGATGAAAAAATACAAGGGTGAAAAAAAGATGAAAATCCGGCTGATCGACAAATCAAACAATCAGGAACTGCTGATGAGTTCACCGACTTCAAAAATTGAAATCAACAGGAGTCTGATCAAGGATTTGAAAAGAATACCCGGTCTGGACTTCAGTCTGAAATGAAATTGTTATTATTCTATTGATAAATCCTATTGGAATTTAAGGCGGGTTGTCTCAAATTGTGCTAATTTTGTGTAAAGTTTAATTAAAATTATTTAAAAATGGCACTTGAAGTAACTGACTCAACATTCGCAAAAGAAGTTTTGGAATCCGGCAAACCGGCAATGGTAGATTTTTGGGCTACCTGGTGCGGACCCTGCCGAATGGTTGCACCTACTGTTGAAGAGTTGTCCAATGAATACGGAGAACAGGTAGTAATCGCGAAAGTGGATGTGGATAACAATCAGGAGGTTGCTGCTGAGTTTGGAATCCGAAATATCCCAACCCTGCTTTTTTTCAAAGACGGAAAAGTAGTTGACAAAGTAGTGGGTGTTGCGCCAAAATCTCAATTGGAGCAAAAATTGAAAGCGATTATGAATTAATTTATTTTCAATCAAAGATTTTTAGAAACTGTCTCAAAAGGACAGTTTTTTTTATTTTTGGCTCAAATATGAAGAAGCTTCTGTCCTTTTTGATTTTGATCTGCAGTCTGCTTTACGGTCAGGAAAACAAGCCCCAATACACGGCTGAGGTCAGTTATTATTACGGAAGCATATTGCCGCACAGTCCGGGGATTCTTCATCTGATTACAGCACATCCAGAAGGTGTGATGCTCACTGTCAACCGAAAAACTTTTGGTGAAAAGGAATGGGAATCAAGATTGAATTATCCCGATTTTGGTGTGAGTTTTCACTATCAGAACAATAAAAATAAGGAACTTGGAGATCTTTACGGACTGTTTGGTCATTACAGTTTTTATTTTTTTGACAGAAGTCTTCAGCTGAGGATCGGCGAGGGAATCGCATACAACACCAATCCTTATGACAAAGAAAAAAACTATCGGAATTTCGCATTCAGCACGCGGCTGATGCCGTCTACTTTTTTTATGCTGAATTATCAGAAAGAAAACCTTTTTGACGGTTTCGGATTGCGCGCCGGATTGTTTTTGATTCATCATTCAAACGGAACCATCAAATCGCCCAATACCAGTATCAACACGGTCGGTGCAAATATCGGGCTGACCTATTTGTTCGACCGGCAGACTGAAAGAATTTATCTGCCAAAAGAAAAATCCGATTCTGCTTATTCCGAACCGATTCATTTCAATTTCTTCTTTCGTTCGGGTGTTCAGGAAAGCCGGACCATCGGAACCGGTCAGTATCCGTTTTATACCTTTTCGGTTTATGCAGACAAAAAAATCAGCCGTACCAGTGCTTTTCAGTTGGGTACGGATGTGTTTTTGGCAATCATGCTCAAACATGAGATCGAAATGCTTTCAACGACTTTTCCCGAACTTGGAATCGATCCGGATACCGATTACAAAAGAGTCGGAATCTTTGGCGGTTACGAATTCAGTCTCGATCGGCTTTCGGCAGAAATTCAGTTTGGTTATTATCTGTACGACGATTACAAATCCTACAACGATGTCTATCAGCGGTTGGGTGCAAAATATCGGTTTTACAAAAATTTTTACATCGGAACCGGTCTGAAAACCCATTATTCAAAAGCTGAAATGATGGAATTTTCTGTAGGTGCGAGGTTTTAATGATTCCAGAACCTTGTCAAGGTTTCAAACCTTGACAAGGTTAAAAGGTTTAGAAATTATTTTTAATAATGATCCCTAACGTATTCCAAAAGTTTTTGGGTTTCCAGTCTGACCTGCCAGTTTTGTTTCTGATAATGATTGTTCATAATGCTGAAGATCAAAGTCTTTCCGGATGCTGTAACCAGATATCCGCTCAGCGAATAATTGTTTGAAAGCGTACCCGATTTGGCATAAACATAAGGTGTTTTTCCGCCGTAATTTGATTTCAGTGTTCCCGTTTTTCCGCCGACTGCAAAAATATTGAACAGTCTTTCCTTTGGATATTCATTGTACAGTTTTTCGAGTACAAAAACCATATCTCGCGGCGAAAACAGATTGTATCTCGACAGACCTGAACCGTCCACCCAGACCGGATCCTGCGGAATTTCTTTCAGATATTTTGTTTTGATGTAATTGATTGCTTTTTCGGTGCTCATCGAATTTGAAAATTGAGCCGAAACCATCAGCAGGATCTGTTCAGCCAGAAAATTATCGCTGACCTCCATCATCCGTTTGTAAACCAGATCAGAGGGAACGCTGAACAGCACTTTTGAATTTTTTGAAAGCGCTTTGTCGGTGAGCTGGATTTCTCTGCCGACCAGATCGGAAAGCATCTGTCTGATCAGTTCGTCTTTGACCACAAACGGAACTTTGGTCGAAGTGCCGTTTCTCGAACCGATGTAAAATTTATTTTTAAAAAAATCTCTGCTGTAAAGACTTTCCTGATATTCGACCGAATCTGCAAGTGTCAGCGGAAAAACATTTGGTTTTCCTTTTGTCTTTTTGATGGTGACCGTGTTTTCATTGATCGGAAATTCGCTTCTTTCGGCCGAATAATATTTTTCATAATCTTCCCACGACCAGCCCTGACCCATTCTCGGTCCTTCATATTTTCCCCAATGCAGATAGATATCTCCTTCCTGATTTTTCAGCCAGTCCAGAATCCGGTTCACCGATTTGAATTCGGGATGAAGAAAAGTCGGATCGCCCAGACCTTCTATATAAAGGTCGCCTTTTATTTTTTCGTAACGAAGCGCAGGAATCGAATCGGGAAGTGTCTTCATTGCAGAAAACAGGGTGAGTATTTTCACATTTGAAGCCGGCGTAAAATATTTTTCACCGTTGTAATCTTCCAAAACCTGTTTGGTTTGCGGATCATAAAGATAAAATCCGGTGAACTGAGTTTTGTAAAAATCAGATTCAAAATGCTGTACGATCCAATCTGACTGCGCATTTCCAAAAAATGAAAACAGCAGCAGTATAACTGTGATTTTGGCTTTCAATTTCATTCCGATTTATCTGAAACAATCATTTTTGAAGGAGTCGGTGTCAGACTGATGTCATGGCCTTTCAGTGTTTCAAAGGTTTGTTTGTGAAGTCTGTAATAGGTGTCCCAGAAAACTTCTCTTTTTGTAAAACCTCTGACAGCAAGGTTGATTCGGCTTTCAGTAAATTCCTGAACTTCGACTGTGATCGGTTTGTCTTTTAAAATTTCGGGTTCGTTTTCAAGCATTTTTTTCAAAACCTCAATCGTTTTCTCAAGATTTTCATTGAATGAAATTCCGATTTTAATGTCGAGCCGTCTGGTGGGCATTATCGAAAAATTTTTAATCGGATTGTTGAGCAGTATTGCATTGGGAACCACCACCATCTGTTGGTTGTCAGTAATCAGGGTTGTATAAAGTATGCTGATTGATTTTACGGTTCCCGAATTTCCCAATGCTTCTATATAATCATCGATTTTAAACGGTTTGAAAAATATAATCAGCAGGCCTCCTGCGAAATTGGCAAGGCTTCCCTGAAGCGACATTCCCACACCTGCAGCCAATCCGAGCATAATTGCCGAAAAAGAAGTCACCTCTATACCGACAGCTGCAACCGCGGTCAGAAGAACCATAATTTTGAACAGCACATCGAGAATCGGAATCAGAAATTCTCTGATCGAAGGATCAACCTGTCTTTTGATCATCCGTCTTCTGATCAGATTTTTCAGTTTGGAAGCGAGCCACATTCCACCCAAAAACAGCAGTATTGCAACCAAAAGCTTCAGCCCGAACTGCATTAATTTTTCAAAAAGCCATTCAAATCTTTCCTCGGTCATTATAAAATTTTTGACAAAATTAAGGTTTAAGCAGCTTAAAATAAATAATTTTCAAATTCTGTCTGATTTAATTGTGCTGAATAATTGATTGATTATTTAATTCAAATAGTTGACAAATAAGACTTTAATATCTCCTTTTAACAAATACTTAAGAGGTTTGTTGAAAACTTTAACAAAAATTATTGAAATTTAGAGTGCTCTCATAATGATAAATTCAAAATCAGATTTTATATTTGCACCAATATTCAATCGAAAGAATTGAAGTATTAAGCTCAAGCGACCAACCATGCTTAGCAACCGACTTCAAAAACTAACGGCTCTTCCCACACAGGAAAGCCGTTTTTTGATTGGTTAAAATTAAAATCTGAATCAATAGAAATCCGAAACGCACTATCTTTGCCGTCAATGAATTTTAAGATTTTTCAAAAAGACCCGAATTCAAAAGCAAGAGCGGGAGAAATCGAAACCGCACACGGCAGAATTGAAACACCGATCTTTATGCCGGTCGGAACCGTTGCGACGGTAAAAGCCACTCATCAGCGGGAACTGAAAGAAGACATCAAAGCACAAATCATACTCGGAAATACCTATCATCTGTATCTGAGACCCGGAACCGAAATCCTGAACAGGGCAGGCGGTCTGCATAAATTTATGAATTGGGGAAAACCGATACTGACTGACAGCGGCGGTTTTCAGGTTTATTCACTCGCGACCAGCCGAAAAAAATCGGAAGACGGAGTGCGTTTCAAATCTCATATTGACGGATCCTACCATATGTTCACACCCGAAAAATCAATGGAAATCCAGCGGTTTATCGGAGCCGACATCATCATGGCATTTGACGAACTGACCGGAATTCCTGCCGAATACCGTGAAGCAAAAAAAGCAATGCGCATCACTCACAACTGGCTGGAAAGATGCAAAATATGGCTTGACAAAAATCCGGAACTCTACGGATATGAACAAACGCTCTATCCGATTGTTCAGGGAAATTCATTTCATGATTTGAGAAAAGAATCAGCACATTATATTGCTGATTTTGGCGCACAGGGAAACGCAATCGGCGGATTGAGCGTGGGCGAGCCCGAAGATCAGATGTATGAAATCACAGATTTGGTGACCGATATACTTCCGGTCGAAAAGCCGAGATATCTGATGGGTGTCGGAACGCCGTGGAACATACTCGAATGCATCGGTTTGGGTGTGGATCAGTTTGACTGTGTGATGCCGACCCGCAACGGCAGAAACGGAATGCTTTTCACCTGGGACGGTGTGATGAACATGAAAAATTCAAAATGGAAAGATGATTTTTCGGTTTTGGACGAAAACGGCAAAAGTTTTGTAGACAGCGAATACTCAAAAGCCTATGTGAGACATCTTTTTGCTGCTGACGAATATTTGGGAAGACAGATTGCATCGGTTCACAATCTTGCATTTTATCTCGATTTGGTTCAAACCGCAAGAAAACATATTTTAGACGGAGATTTCGCAGCATGGAAAAACAGTGTGATTCCGAAATTAAAACAAAGACTGTAGTTGAAAATATTTGACAAATATATCGTTAAGAACTTTGTGAGCACCTTCTTTTTCATGGTGATCATACTTTCAACGATTGCGGTGGTCATTGACCTCAGTCAGAAGTTGGAGCGGATTGAAAACAACGGTTCAACGCCTTTGGCCGCGATCATTCACTTCTATCCGTTTTGGGCGGTTTGGCTGGTCAACACTTTTCTGCCGGTGGCTGTATTTATTTCGGTAATTTTTTTTACTTCCAGACTGACCATGCAGACAGAGATCGTGGCTGCACAAGCAGGCGGAATCAGTATGCACAGGATTGCAAAGCCGTACATACTCGTTGCGGCCGGAATTGCGATTACTGGTTTGTTTGTCAATAATTTTGCGCTTCCCTGGGCAAATATCAAGAAAAACAAATATCAGTATGAATATATGCTGGCCAAATCAAAAAGCAGGGAATATTACGAAAGACAAAAGATTTCATCACAGATTTCTCCCGACGAATACATTTTTGCCCAAAATTATGACCGGATTCAAAAAAGAGGAAACAGCTTTGTGTATCAGCAGTTTGAAGACAACAAACTCAAACATCAGATCATGGCTTCTTCGTTTGAATGGGATGAAAAAGATTCGGTTTATGTGCTCAGAAATGTTTTCATACGGACGGTGGTTTCGGAATTCAGGGACAGCATCGGTCATCAGTCGATTTATAAACGGGAATTCAGTGCAACACCGGACGAAATCCTGCCCGAAGGTTATGTGGCAGAAACCATGAACTCTATTGAGCTCAGCCGGTTTATTCAAAAACAGAAATTCAAAGGTTCGGCAAGTATCAATGCCTATCAGAACGAACTGAATCAGAGGAACAGTACTCCGTTTTCAACCTTTATTCTGACCATACTTGCTTTGTCGCTTTCTTCCAAAAAGAGGAGAGGCGGCATCGGTCTGAATCTCGCACTCGGAATCACACTCGCATTTTTCTATATTTTCTTCAATCAGATTTCAATGACCTATTCGGCACGCGGATTTGTGTCGCCGCTGATCGCCGCCTGGGGTCCGAATCTGATTTTTGGTGCGCTGACCGCCTATCTGTATATTAGAAGGGCGAAATCTTAATCGGTTTTATTTGAACCGCTCAAAATGAGCTTTTTCCAAAGTTTCTCTGTGTCTCGGATGCGCAATGCTGATCAGCAGTTTTGAACGCTGTTCCAGATTTTTTCCGTACAGATTTACAACTCCGTATTCGGTAACGATATAATGTGCATGACCTCTGGTCGTTACCACGCCTGCACCCTGATTCAGAAAAGGAGTGATTCTCGAAACACCTTTTGCGGTTTCTGACGGAATTGCAATAATCGGTTTTCCGCCGTCAGAAAGTGATGCACCTCTCATAAAGTCCATCTGACCGCCGATCCCCGAATACTGATAAGTCCCGATCGAATCCGCACAAATCTGTCCGGTCAGATCGATTTCCAATGCGCTGTTGATCGCAATCATTTTTGGATTTTGTCTGATAATTGAAGTATCGTTTACAAAAGAAACACTCTTGAAAGAAACATTCGGGTTGTCATCCACAAAATCATAAACTTTCTGGGTTCCCGCCACAAACGAAGTCACTGTCTTTCCGACCGAAACCGTTTTGTATTCATTGTTGACCACACCAGATTCGATCAGCGGAACCACTCCGTCCGAAAACATTTCGGTGTGTACACCCAGATTTTTATGGTTGGTCAGACATCTCAACACAGCATCCGGAATTGCTCCGATTCCCGCCTGAAGGGTTGAACCGTCTTCGATGAGTTCAGCTACATTTTTTCCGATCTGATCTGTAATTTCACTTGATTTGCTGCCGTAATCGACTGTCGGCAATGCTTCTTCGTGCCAGACCATTGCTGTAAAATTTGTATAATGAATCGCAGAATCACCCAAAGTTCTCGGAACTTTCGGATTGACCTGTGCAATTACTTTTTTGGCTTCACGAACTGCCGACCATGCCGCATCAACCGAAGTTCCCAGACTGCAGTATCCGTGCATATCGGGCGGTGAAACCTGAACGATTGCAACATCAAGCGGAAGGTATCCTTTGCTGAAAAGAATCGGAATTTCACTCAAAAAAATCGGCACATAACGGCCTCGTGAACTGTTTGCCCATTTTCTCACATTGGCAGAAACAAAAAGCGAATTGAGATAAAAACTGTCGGTCACACCCGGTTTTTCCCATTCTATATCTCCGAAAGTACTGATCGAAACCAGTTCAACATCATTGATTTCACCAGCTCTTTCCAATAATTTATTCAGCAGATAAACAGGTGTGGAAGCGCTTCCGTGCGAGAAAACACGGTCGCCGCTTTTTACGATTTGAACTGCTTCTTCGGCCGAAATATAATTGTATTTTTCCATCTCTGAATTTTGAAACGAAGGTAAGGATGACTTTCTTAAAATTTAATGACCCATCTCATTAAAAATCGTAAATTTGCAAACCAAAAAAACTGGCAATGATCAACATTACATTCCCTGACGGCAGCGTCAGACAGTATGAAAACGGAGTAACACCGATTGAGATTGCAAAAAGCATCAGCGAGGGGCTGGCGCGCAATGTGATTTCGGCAATGGTAAACGGACAGCAGACAGAAACTGTGACGCCGATTACCCATGATGCGACCGTTCAGCTGCTGACCTGGAATGACGATCTGGGCAAAAAAGCATTCTGGCATTCGTCTGCACACCTGTTGGCGCAGGCGATTATGGAATATTATCCGAATGCAAAACTGACCATCGGTCCGGCGATCGAAAACGGTTTTTATTATGATGTTGACTTTGGAGACGAAACTTTTTCCGAAAAAGATTTTGAGAAAATCGAGAAAAAGATGATCGAAAATGCGCAAAAGAAATCTGAATTCAGACTCTATCCGGTTTCAAAAGCGGATGCGCTCAAAGAATACAAAAACAACGAATACAAAACAGAACTGATCGAAAATCTGAACGATGGAGAGATCACTTTCTGTACACATGATAATTTCACAGACCTCTGCCGCGGCGGACATATTCCGGATACCGGAATTGTAAAAGCGGTTAAAATCCTAAATGCTGCCGGTGCCTATTGGCGAGGTGACGAACACAACAAACAGCTGACCCGTGTTTACGGAATTTCATTTCCGAAACAAAAAGATCTGACCGAATATCTCAATCTGTTGGAAGAAGCAAAAAAGAGAGATCACAGAAAACTGGGCAAAGAACTCGAACTTTTTACATTTTCAGAGAAAGTGGGTCAGGGTCTGCCGCTGTGGCTGCCAAAAGGAACTGCGCTGAGAAAAAAACTCGAAGCATTTTTGACAAAAGCGCAGCAGAAAGCAGGTTATGAAATGGTGATCACACCGCATATCGGACACAAAGATCTGTATGTGACTTCGGGTCATTATGCAAAATACGGTGCAGACAGTTTTCAGCCGATTCATACACCCAACGAAGGTGAGGAATTTCTGCTCAAACCGATGAACTGTCCGCATCACTGTGAAATTTACAAATCAAGTCAGTGGTCATACAGAGATCTTCCAAAAAGATATGCCGAATTCGGTACGGTTTACCGTTATGAACAAAGCGGTGAACTGCACGGACTGACCCGTGTGCGCGGATTTACTCAGGATGATGCCCATCTTTTCTGTACACCCGATCAGTTGCTGGATGAATTCAAAAATGTGATCGATCTGGTTTTGTATGTGTTTAATTCACTCGGTTTTGAAGATTTCACCACTCAGGTTTCGCTGAGAGATCCGGACAACAAAGAAAAGTATATCGGTACTGACGAGAATTGGGAAAAAGCTGAAAATGCGATTATTCAGGCAGCAAATGAGAAAGGACTGAAGACAGTGGTCGAATATGGTGAAGCTGCATTTTATGGTCCGAAGCTCGACTTTATGGTCAAAGATGCATTGGGCAGAAAATGGCAGCTGGGTACGATTCAGGTGGATTACAATCTGCCGGAAAGATTTGAACTGAGCTATATCGGTTCTGACAATCAGGCTCATACACCGGTGATGATTCACAGGGCACCCTTTGGTTCGATGGAGCGTTTTGTGGCGATTTTGCTTGAGCATACCGCTGGAAATTTCCCGTTGTGGCTTGCACCTGACCTGTTTACAATTTTGCCGATCAGCGAAAAATATCAGGAATATGGAGAAAAAGTTTCAAAATTCCTTGAAAATTACGATATTCGCGGCCTGATTGACAATCGTAACGAAAAGACAGGGCGTAAGATACGTGATGCAGAGTTGAAAAAAATACCATATATGCTGATCGTTGGAGAGAAAGAAGAGGAGAACGGAACGGTTTCGATCAGAAAACACGGTGAAGGAGATTTGGGCGAAATGTCGCTCGAAGCGTTTAAAGATCGGATACTGGAAGAAATAGAAATTAATTAAAAATTTATAGACTATCGCAATTAAAAGAAGAGGCGGGCGAGGGCCTGCCAGAATTATTAAGGAAGATCAGCACAAGATCAATGAAAAAATCACTGTACCTGAAGTAAGACTGGTCGGTGAAGGAATTGAACCAGCCATTTATAAGACTTCAAAAGCGCTTGAAATCGCGCAGGAAGCCGGTTTGGATCTTGTGATGATTACCGAAAAGGCAAATCCGCCTGTCTGCCGTATCGTGGATTACAAAAAATTCCTTTACGAACAGAAAAAGAAAGAAAAAGAGCTGAAAGCAAAACAGCAAAAAGTTGTTATCAAAGAAATTCGTTTTGGTCCTCAGACCGATGAGCACGATTACGAATTTAAAAAGAGACACGCAAGAAGTTTTTTGGAAGAAGGATCAAAACTGAAAGCCTATGTGTTTTTCAAAGGAAGATCGATCATCTTCAAAGAACAGGGCGAAATCCTTTTGCTGAAGCTGGCTCAGGAGCTGGAAGATGTGGGCAAGGTGGAACAGTTGCCAAAATTGGAAGGGAAGCGAATGATCATGATGATGGCTCCCAAAAAATAGAAACAGACATTTTATTAAACATACGTTATTATGCAAAAACAAAAAACCAAATCAGGGGCTAAGAAGCGTTTTAAGCTGACCGGTACCGGAAAGATTAAAAGAAAACACGCTTACAAAAGCCACATCCTTACAAAAAAAGGAACAAAGCAGAAACGAAGACTGACCCATATGGGGCTGGTTGACAAAGCTGATGAAAACAGTGTAAAACAGCAATTGGGATTGAAATAATCAGTCTCAGGTTTATTAATTAAATGATTTATTAACCCTGTGCCGGTGCTCATCAAGTGATTAAGAAATTGATCCGCCCGTCGCAAAAAAATTAAAAATTATGCCAAGATCAGTAAATTCAGTAGCGTCAAGAGCGCGAAGAAAAAAGTTGATGAAGTTAGCCAAAGGTTACTTCGGACGCAGAAAAAATGTATGGACTGTCGCTAAAAACGCAGTCGAAAAAGGATTAACTTATGCTTACCGTGACCGTCGTCAGAAGAAAAGAAACTTCAGAGCGCTGTGGATTCAGAGAATCAATGCAGGTGCGAGACTTCACGGAATGTCTTATTCTCAATTTATGGGTGCTGCCAAAAAAGCCGGAATCGAATTGAACCGTAAGGTACTTGCAGATTTGGCGATGAATCATCCGGAAGCATTCAAAGCAGTTGTAGAACAGGTAAAGAGATAAATTAACCGAGATAAAATGTTTGTCAGATCCCGCCCGAAAGAGCGGGATTTTTTTGTGCATAAAAAAATCCTTCCAGCCAAAGTCAGAAGGATTTAAGTTTTTATCAATTAACAGATTAAATCTTCTCGTCAATCAGCAGTCTGATATTCGGATCAGAAGGTCTCGGCGCATCTGCGCTGATGATCTTGCCTTCTCTGTCAAGCAATATGAACCTTGGAATTCCGTTGATGTTGTAATCTTTTACAAACTGAGATTTCCAGTCGTTGTCGGAAAAAATCTGAATTCCCTGCAATTCTTTTTCCTTCACCATATTCTGCCATTTTTCAAAATCTTTTTTCTGATCAACCGACATGCTGACAAAATAAATGTCCTTGCCGTGATAATCTGATTCCAGTTTTTTCAAAGACGGAATTTCCTGAAGACAGGGCACACACCAGGTTGCCCACACATCTATATAAACCAGTTTTCCTTTCAAATCAGAAAGTGCAACATCTTTTCCGTTGATGTCGGGATAAATAAATTCGGGTGAAGGGCTTCCGGGCAGCAGTCTTTTGACCTGTTCAAATTCGGTGGCCGCTCTTTTTTTCAAATCGTCGTCCTGTGAATATTTCTGAACGATGTCATAATATTTCTGTGCATTTGGTCCGCCCGAAGAGATGGTGTACATCAGCAGCTGCGACATGATGCCGTCCTTGATGTTTTGAGATTTGATATTTGCAATAATTTTTTCCACTTCATCACCCGAACCGACCTCGTCAATCTTTCTTGAAATTTGATACAGAACCAGATCTTTGTAAGAAGGCAGCAATTCAAAATCTTCTTCATTGTCGAGATTGACAGCCGAAAGTTCTTTTTCAAAATCAGCCGGCATTTCGGTTTCCTTTTGGGTAAAGAAAGAATAGGCCTGCGGATATTGGGCAAGCATCAGCAGATATTCAAATTCGATATTCTTTTTCTCTGATTCTTTAAAGCTGTTGGAAGCCTTGCTTTTTTCAAGATCGGCCAGCAATTCTGATTTGTAATTTCCGATCTTCTGTTTAAAAGCAACCGCATCCTGTTTGAAAAATTCGGAAGGATTGCCCGACATTGCAATCTGTTTGACCGTCTTTTTGGCCAGGAAATTATTTTCATTGCTCAATTTTCCTTCAAATTTCAACTGATCGTCAAATTTGTTCATATCGGTTTTCAGGGTCAGTTCTGCGCCCGGCGTCAGATAAAGCCATGCAAACTGGTTGCCTGCATAAAATTTAAAATATCCGGGTTTTGAAATATTAATTGTATCACTGAACGCACCGTTTTTAACCGGAATTGATTTTCTGATGTCGTTATTGATCAGATAGATGCTGTCTGCCGTATTGTTTTCGATGTTTCCGTTCAGACTGACTTCCTTTTTGCTGTCACAGGAAATTACCAAAACAGAAGCCATAGCGGCCAAAAATAACTGTTTGATTCTTAACATAATGTATTATTAATTTTATGAATTATTGCTGATTGAAAAGATTTTCATCTTCATTTTGAGACTCATAGCCCTCATCAATTTTCAAGCCAGACGTATCATTGGCGGCTGCAACTGCAAGCTCGTCCGCTCTTTCGTTCATCGGATCACCCGCATGTCCTTTCAGCCATTTGAGACTGACCTTGTGTTCTCGATAGGTTTTCAGAAAACGAATCCACAAATCAGGATTTTTTTTGCCTTTGAAGCCTTTTTTTTCCCAGCCGAAAACCCATTTTTTTTCAACCGCATCATGCACATATTTTGAATCGGTATAGATGGTGATTTCGGTCGGAAGAAACCTCAGTTTTTCCAATGTGACGATCACCGCAAGCAGTTCCATACGGTTGTTGGTCGTCAGTCTGAATCCTTCGGATAATTCTCTTTTTAATTTCTTTTCGGTATCCAAAAGTATGGCAGCATAGCCGCCCGGGCCGGGATTGCCAAGCGAAGAACCGTCGGTATATGCGATAATTGCCAAATTTCTTTTCTTTAATTATTTCAAATCGGCATACATCATTTCGAAGCAGCTTTCTTTGATTTTGTTTTTATCGGCCAAAGTTAAATTTTCATCCCGAATAATATCAATTAATTTGACTTTGACCTTTCCGGGATAACCTTCAAAAAATTTCTCGGGAAACATTTCCTTCAGACCTTTGATCGTATAAACCGCAATGGGTGCGCCGGTCGAAATGCCGATTGTAAAAGGTCCGTCTTTGAAATGATCCAAAACCGTACTTCGGTCATTCGGAATTCCGCCTTCCGGAAAAATCACGATGCTCTCACCCTGACTGATTCTTTCTTTTGCCAGTTTGAACACATGAGTACGGCTTTTCACATCTTTTCGGTTGACCACAATACAGATTCTTTTATAAATCGTCCCGAAAATCGGCAGATGAGCCAATTCTTCTTTTCCGACAAAGACAATCGGATGATGGCTGTGAAGGATCGACATCACCATGATATCCAAAATCGAAGTGTGGTTGGCTATAAAGATATATGCCTGTTTTTTGTCCAATTTCTTCTTTCTTTCAACTTTGAGTCTGAAGCCCGATCCGTAGAAAGTCAGGATGGCCCACAGTCGGATTCCTTTGTATGCAAACGGAAAAGTACGGGCCGAAAATGAAAGCGGATAAACCCAGAACACGCCGATCAGTATGACCAGCAGTGCGGTCAGCAGATAGAACCAGCATTTCCAAATCAGGATCAGTATGTTTTTTATCGGTTTCATTGAAAAATCAAAATTAAGAAATTAGAAGAATTAAAAAATGGGTAAAAGTTCAACCGGAAATTTGTTTGTGCTTCCTTTTTGAAATAAATATTTGGACGGGATACTCTTTGATGCGGGAGATTAATAATGGAATAAGGTCAAAGTTTGAGTGTCTGTTGGTGTTACTTAGGTAATAAGGGCTTTGTTTATGCTTGAAAAATGACATGTTTTTATTTGGAAGAGATAAATTCATTGTCCAAAATCCGGCTTTTAAGAGTCTCAAAAAACTTATTCTCATTATAAATCGCAATTTACTTTTGATTAATGAGAAAACCTTATTCCATTAGTAACTTCCGATAACCCAATGAATAAGACCTTATTACCTTATTCAAATCAATTTAAAATACGCTTTGTGGGGCTTTTTCGGATTAGGATTGGGTAAAGATTTAAAGTTTTTTCTGCAATAATCATTCAACCATAAAATTAACAACAAGCAATTTTATAATTTAAAATGAGAGGAATTTAAAAACCGAACTGCTGCTTTCAAAAAGCGTATTTTCAGAAAAAACTTTGTAATTTTGCTTGTTTGGAAACAAAGTTATGGCAGTTAAAACATTCAGAGAAGTCATTGCCGAGGCGATGAGCGAAGAGATGAGAAGAGACCCGTCGGTTTATCTGATGGGTGAAGAAGTCGCAGAATACAACGGAGCCTACAAAGCTTCAAAGGGAATGCTGGACGAATTTGGTCCGGGTCGGGTGGTCGATACGCCAATCTCGGAAGCCGGATTTGCAGGAATCGGCGTCGGCTCGACCATGAACGGATGCCGTCCGATCATTGAATTTATGACTTTTAACTTTGCGCTGGTCGGAATCGATCAGATCATTAACAATGCTGCCAAAATCCATCTGATGTCAGGCGGACAATGGGGCTGCCCGATCGTGTTCAGAGGACCTACCGGTTCTGCAGGACAGCTGGGTGCGACCCACTCTCAGTCGTTTGACAACTGGTTTGCAAATACGCCCGGTCTGAAGGTGATTGTTCCCTCAAATCCGTATGATGCAAAGGGATTGCTCAAAACAGCGATCCGCGACGATGATCCGGTGATCTTTATGGAATCTGAACAGATGTACGGCGACAAGATGGAAATTCCGGATGAAGAATATCTGATCCCGATCGGTGTTGCAGATATAAAAAGAGAAGGAACCGATCTGACCATTGTTTCCTACGGCAAAGTAATCAAACAGGCTTATGCGGCTGCAGAACAATTGGAAAAAGAAGGGATCAGCGCAGAAATCATCGACCTGAGAACGCTCAGACCGATGGATTACAACACGATCATCAATTCGGTGAAAAAGACAAACCGTCTGGTGGTTCTCGAAGAATCATGGCCTTACGGTTCAATTGCAACCGAAATCACCTATATGATACAGCAGAAAGCATTTGATTATCTCGATGCACCGGTCAAACGAATTACTTCACCCGACACTTCAGCTCCTTATGCAGCCAATCTTTTTGATGAATGGTTTCCGAGCGTTGATGACGTGGTCAAAGCTGCAAAAACTGTTTCCTATAAAAAATAAATAAAAAAAACGGCTGTTATAACTGCTCAATTTTTCAATTTGGAAAGTTTTTTGCGGACTGCACATTTCTATGAATAAATTTCGACCCTTCCTGACTCTCATACTGTTGTTGAGTTTTGCAATTGCCGCCGCACAAGTTAAGGTTTCGGGTCATGTTATCGATTCAAAAACCAAAAAACCGGTCGCGAATGCAGATGTGGTTCTGCCCAATGCAGGCGTTTTTACAACAACCAATACGGACGGAAGTTTCTATCTGGAATCTTCTGAGAACGATGCGGTCATACAGGTCACTGCCAACGGTTATGAATTTTTTGAAACCGATCTTCCTTCAAATGTCAATTATAAATTTCAAATCGCGCTGAATTCGGAATCCGGAGTTTCTGCAGATACACCCGTTCAGCTTGAAAATGTGAATTTGAGCGGAAAACAAAAGAAATACAAAAAGAAAAAAGAAAATCCTGCTTACGCGATCCTTCAGAAAGTTTGGGAAAACAAAAGAAAAAACGGACTCAAATCGGTTCCGCAATATGAATATCAGGAATACGAAAAACTTCAGTTTGATCTGAACAATGTGGATTCCACTTTGACAAAAAACAAAATGTTCAAGGATATGGAATTTATCTTTGAAAAAATTGATACTTCAGATGTGACCGGAAAGACTTTTCTGCCGCTGTTTATCAACGAATCCATTTATAAGGTATACGGCAGAAACAAACCCGACAGAAGAGAAAGAAAAGATCTGATTGCCAATAAAAATTCGGGATTTGAAGACAACGAAATTGTGATTCAGACGCTGAAAAACCTGTATAAGGATTATGATATCTACGACAACCGGCTGAATTTTTTCAATATTAATTTTGTAAGCCCGATTGCGAGAGACGGTTTTGCAATTTATGATTATGAACTGACAGACACCATCAGCATTGACGGAATTGACTGTTATCGAATCAAATATTTCCCGAAACGAGCTTCGGAACATACGTTCAAAGGTGATTTTTATGTGACATCTACCGGATATGCAATCAAGGAAATTGCAATGCAGAGTACCAAATCGATCAATGTCAATTTTGTTCGCGACATCTTTGTCAGCCATCAGTTTGAGATTGTAAACGATTCGGTTTTTTATCCGAAAAAAGATTATGTGATTCTTGATATGAGTCTTTTGAATAAAAAGGATGATTCAAAAGGAATGTTTGCGCGAAGGACGGTCAATTATCAGGATTTTGACTTTAATATTCCTCATCCGGATGAATTTTACAATTCCAGAAATTATGATCCTTATCTGTCGGGTGCATTTGAAAAGAATGATTCGTATTGGGACACCGCGAGACCCGAAATTCTGTCAAAAAACGAAGCCGGAATTTATGAAATGCTCGACAGTTTGCAGCAGGTGCCTCGTTATCAGCGGATTGTCAAAGGAGTTGAAATACTGGGTTCAGGTTATTGGAATGTCGCAAAAGCAATCGACATAGGCGATCTGTATTCGAGTTTTGGTTACAACAAGGTGGAAGGTTTCAGACTGAGAGCCGGCGCCAGGACATTTTTCACATCAAACGATATGTGGCGTTTGTCGTTCTATACCGCTTACGGATTCAGAGATCACCAGTTCAAATACGGAGCCGAGGCAAGATTTATGTTCAGCAAATACAACCGTTTTCAATTTGGAATCGGTACCAAAAGAGACATCGAACAGCTGGGTGTCCAGCTGACTTCGTCGGACGGAATCATGACCCGAAGTTTTGCGTCTTCATCAATTATTTCACAGGGAGAAAACGACAAATTGAGCCACATCAACAAGACAAATGTCTATCTGTCGATTGATCCGCTCAAAAATTTCACCATCCGTCTGGACGGAAATTATCAGACCACAAGATCTGCGGATCCGCTGCTTTTCAATATGAATTATCTCTGGAACGGTTATGAGGACGACAACACGATTGACACCAATGTGAGTCTTTCGCTGATAGCACGTCCGGGTGCAAAATTTTCGAGATACGGAATTGACCGTTACGAACACAGCACCAATGCGCCGTCGATCATGCTGAGATACACCAAAGGATTCACCGGTCTTTTCAACAGCCAGTTCAATTATGACAAAATCCAGTTTCTTTATACTCAGCCGATATTGGTCGGTTCATACGGCCGAAGCGTGATCGTATTTGAGGCCGGAAAAACTTTCGGAACCGTTCCGCTGCCGATGTTGAGTGTGATTCCCGGAAATGAGAGTTACGGACAGACGCCGGGTACTTTTGCACAACTGAATTATTATGAATTTGTAACCGATGCCTATTCGTCACTGATATTGGATCATCATTTCAACGGCTGGATTTTGGGAAAAATTCCGCTGATCAAAAAATTAAAGCTAAGAGAAGTCGGTTTTATCAGAGCTGCCTGGGGTGACATTTCAGATAAAAACATTGAGATCAACCGTTCGGATGTTGAATATTTTGCGCCAAAAGACAAAATCTATTACGAATACGGTTTTGGAATCGAGAACATCGGGATTGGCAACTTCAGACCGATCCGGGTTGATTTCAACTGGCGCGGAAATTATCTCGATCTGCCCGATGCGCGCCGTTTTGGTGTGACCGTCGGGCTTGATTTTTCTTTTTAGAGATCAATCAGTTTATAAAATCTAATCCTTTATGGTCAAATGAATCAGAAGTTAATTCGGGGTTCATCGGAAAATTCATATATATTTACAAACCGATGTTTCGGTTTTTGGTATTTCTTTTTACAAACTGAATGATTATGAAAAAAACTCTACTGCCTTTGCTGATGGCTGTCTGCTGCATTTTGAATGCACAGAATACATCCGAAATCAATACAAACGACAGCATTCAATTTGAAATTCAGAAAGAACACGAACGACCGCCCTTTTTTGAAAAAGAAGGTGTTCAGATGTCGATTGTTCCGGTTGTGCTTTTTACTTCTGCAGGACTGACCTGGGGAGAAAAGGAACACATCAGAGAAGTCAGAAACAGATATATACCCAATTACGAATTCGGATTTGACGATTATCTTCAGTATGTACCCGGTGTGACGACTTACGGTCTAAAATTCGCAGGTGTAAAGGGAAGAAACAATCTGAAGAGATCTGCAATATCGCATGCGGCGAGTTTGGGGATTATGGCAATCATCGTGAATTCAATCAAATACACTGCTAAGGTCGAACGACCGGACGGTTCCACCCGAAATTCTTTTCCGTCAGGACATACCGCAAATGCATTTACAAATGCTTCATTTTTGCACAAAGAATACGGAATTGTAAATCCTGCATACAGCATCGGCGGATACAGTATGGCTACTTTTACCGGATTTGGAAGAAATCTGAACAACCGGCATTGGGTGCCCGATGTGCTTGCGGGAGCCGGAATCGGTATTCTGTCAACAGAACTTGCCTATTTTTTTGTGGACAAATTTTACGGCAACAAAGGAGACAATCTGAGTATGTTTTCGAATTTTGAAGGCAACGGAAATCCTTCATTTCTGTCGCTCAAAGTCGGTGCAGCGCTTGCGACCAACAACTTTTTGAAACAATCGGCGCTGGATGAAAGCAAAGAACGCGGTTTTGAACTTGGTATTGAAGGTGCGTATTTCTTCAGGCCAAAATGGGGTGTGGGTGCAAATCTGAGTCTGTCGAGTTTTCCGGTCAGTTCGGTCAAGCTTGAATTTGACGAACCCGGTTGGGAACATTTTGAAATTGTCACCCAGTCGCTCGGATTTGTAAACTTTGGGCTGGGGCCTTATTTTGCACATGATTTTTCGGACAAATGGCAGCTGATGCTGAAAACCTTGGCCGGATATTCGGTTCCTGCCAACGGAAAAGTTTTTGTAAAAAATGAACAGTTTGATTTGCCGAGTGATGAATTTTTGGTTGCGACTTATGCGCCTTCCAAATCATTCAGATGGACAAATGGCGCATCGATGACCTATAAATTCAATCCCGAAATCGGAGTCACTGCTTATGTGGATTATCATTTATCAAATTCAGATATTTATTATACTTTCAGTCAGGAAATCAAGGATGATGAAGATCTGAATGAGATTTTCAATGACGGCAGTGTAAAGGAAAAGATCAACTATTTCACACTCGGACTGAAGCTGACTGCATATTTTTAGGGATTGAGAATTAAACCCGGAAATGAAAAAAATTAGAGATAAACAACTAAAAACCATATTTGGAATTTTGTCCTTCGTACTTCTGGCAACTTTACTTTTTAAGTTGACTACTGTGCCTGGAGGAATGATTTTGTCAGGACTCTTTTTAGGTGGAATGATGATTATAGGAATTGTTATAGGTTGTCTGGTTTTGTCCGGAATATTAATACCGCTCTTTAAGAAGATTTCATTTCTGACTTTATTTTTCATTTCTGTGAGTATATCCTTTCTTGTGTTTCATTATCAATTTTACTCACCAACACTGAGAATTACGGTTCCCAATGATTATAAAGGTGAAATCAATTTGGTATTGTCAAATGTGGACAAAAATATTCTTGAAGTTGACAGCAACGGAATCGGATATTTAACTGAGTGGACATTCAATAAGACATATACCAGACCAATTGTCAAACAAAAAGACGGAAAGAATCTTGATAAGAATCTGGTTGGATTTAATCCTTCAACATTTTTTGGAGTATCGATAGGTGGTGGGAATTCGATAAAAAGTTTAAGCTTTGAAATTGTTCCCGATAGTGTATTGGGTCAAAAACAATATTATTCGGCAGATTGGACAAAATATGTTAACAAAAAATTAGTTTTATTAAAAGACCCGTCAAAAGGAATAGAAAGTAATGAAGCAACCGTGGAAATCAATCCGGAATAATTATTAGCAGAGATTTTGCGGAGTGATGTGCCAAGTATATGAGAAATAAGAATACTTTTTTAGAAATTTAAACTTATACCTAACAACATCGAAATGAGAAATTTATTTTTGATTTTATTTTTAACGGCAATTACCTTCGGCTATTCTCAGGAATTACCGACAGAGCCTGCAAACGGTTATGCTTTTCCGATCGGATCAAAATTTACAATCAAACTGTATGAGACCGATTCTGCCTGTTTTGACTATTCGATCATTGAATTTGAACCGTTTCAGGAGATTGTCGATATTTTTGACACTAACGATTTATTCAAAGAAGACGGTGAAGAAGGAACCATCGAATATTATTTCTGCATCGGCACAAGAGGAGACACAGAAGAAGAAAGACAGGAAAATATGCAGGTTTTGCTTCTGATGAAAAACAGGACAAAATTTATACTCTCATACAAATCAGAAATTCAGAGAACAGAAGAAGGAGAATTTGAAGAGACCTCAAATATCGGAATTTATCCGGGTGCAAAAGGAAGCGAAATGTGGCCGTATATGATTTATTCGATCGGTTTGCGCGACTTTGAGATAAGTAAATAAAGACACAAACTGTTTTCTTTAGTTATTATGAAAGAATTATTAATCTTATTTTTATTGTAGGTTTCTCTTTTTTAAATGCACAAACAGATAAATTAATCGGCGTTTGGAATACCGTTGAAGTATCAAATGATATTTTAAAATGGATGAAAACAAAGAAATTACTCTGACTACAAAGGGCAAGAAAATATATAAGTCTGCTGATAGAATCAGTGAAGAATTATTGATTAAGTATTCTGACAATCAATTTATTTTCCGGGAAGACAATTCTTTTTCTGTTCAATTAAATAAAGCATCCGGTCTGAATGTCTTTCAGGGTAATTATCGTGTGGATGAAGAGAATAAGATTATCTATTTTGAGCTGAAAAACAATCCCTATCCGAACGTTGAAAAGTACTTTATTTATTCATTTGAAAATAAATATCTGAATTTGGAAGTTCATTTTGGAGGAGAACCGACCATATATAAACTGAAGAAAAAATAGGTGGGACTTTATGAGCTTTTATGATCTACAGTAAATGAAGGTTTCGAATTCAAAAATTCTTATCTTTGAATCAGTTAATTCCAAAATTATGAATTCAAGTATTAAAATCAACATATTAAACCCCAAAGCCGCCAAACTGCTCAAAAATCTGGCTGAGTTAGGATTAATTTCAATTAAAGAAGAGTCAAAAAAAGGATTTTCTGAAGTGTTGAAAAAACTACGCTCAAACTATAAATCAGCACCTGATTTAGAAGAGATAACCGCTGAAGTTGAGAAAGTAAGGGCAAAGCGTCATGAAAAATAACCCAGAACGCATAATTATATTTGGATAAGCTTTCTAATCTCAAAGAATTATACACAACTTGACGAAATTCTATTTTCCCGTAAATGCATTTTAATTTTCAGTGAAGATTTATTGAACGAATTTTTAACTGTGATAAAAAGGCCAAAATTCAGAAGATTCTTTTCTCAGGAAGATACAGAGGATTTAATTGAAGCCATTCAGGATTATGCAGAATTTGTTGAAGTGGTGAGCGAAGTAAATGCATGCAGAGATGAGAAAGATAACTTTCTGCTTTCATTATCAAAAGATTCAATTGCAGACTATTTAATTACTGGAGACAATGATTTATTGGAATTGAAAAAATATGAAAGCACAACAATCATTACTATTACCGAGTTCATGAAAAGGAAGTGAATTTCACAATAATTTCGGATAATGAATCTGGTGAAAACTGATTGAAGATTCATTAAAACAACCATTCTTCAGAAAAAATTTCCATCGTCCAAATGATTGGAATTTTAACACTTCAGGACCGCAATAAGTCCATAAATCCTTTTTCATTCAAACAATTGGTTAAGAGTTTCAACCTGACTTTGATTGTTCAATTTATTCTGGCAATCGTACTTCTTTCCTTTGCGGGTTACCTGAATAATAAATTATATGCAGAAGGAAACGGAACTGATTTGACCGATATATTCATGAGCACCGCAATGACTTATACCATCGTCGGGACTTTCTTTTACCTTCCTTCAATTGTTGTGTTAAACTTGGCTTTATTTTTATACAGCAAGCTGAGAGCAAAATAAAAAGATTGAAGCTCTCAAAGTCCGTGGAATTTCAAAAAATTATACAATATACATTATACAATATACAAACGGCAACTACTTCTTCTTCAATTCCTCAACACTATTTATCCCTCTGATTCGACAGAATTCAGAAATCACCGAATGATGTGAAACCGTTTTGTCTTTGAAATAGGTAACAAAATATTCTTTTTCCTCATCGGTGGCTTCCAGCTGATTGAGTATGTTCAGCAGATGCATTTTCATGTGTCCTTTTTGAATGCCTGTGGTGACCAGCGAACGGATGGCCGCAAAATTCTGTGCCAGTCCTGCAACTGCTGTGATTTCCATCAGCCGGTCCGAATTTGGATTTCCCAAAATTTCCAATGCGATTTTTACCAGCGGATGAAGCGACGTAAGACCGCCGACCGTACCGACTGAAATCGGCAGATCCAGCCAGAATCTGAATTCACCGTCTTTGACTTCGCAATGGGTCAGACTGGTATATCTTCCGTCTTTCGATGCAAAAGCATGCGCACAGGCTTCGACCGCTCTGAAATCATTTCCGGTGGCAATCACAACTGCGTCCACACCGTTCATAATACCTTTGTTGTGGGTGGTGGCGCGATAGGGTTCAACTTCTGCGATTCTGACCGCTCTTGCAAATTTTTCGACAAACTCTTCAGCGCTGACATCTTTGTCTGCGAGCATTTCGATCGGACAGCCGACTTCGGCACGCACCAGACAGTCGGGTGTATAATTCGAAAGTATGCACATCACAATCTGAAGCGAATCTTTTTCATCATTTGTAAATTCATCGCTGTTTTCAACCTCTCTTTTCAGCGTCTGCGCAAACTGCTCAAGACACGAATTGATGAAATTGGCACCCATCGAATCGACGGTGTCAAATTCGGCATGAATCTGATAATAATTTTGGATTTCAGATGTCTTGTCAACCAGTTTGATATTCAGGATCCCGCCGCCTCTCGACTGCATGTTTTTTGTGATTTGGGCAGTGTCTTTGTACAGTTTTGCAAGAACGGTTTCCAGATAAAAATGATTCAGTTTTTCGGCATCACCTTCAAACATAAAATGAACATGACCGAGTTTGATTTTTGAAAGAATTTTGGTTTTGAAACCGCCTTTGTCCAGCCAGAATTTTGCCGATTTTGAAGCCGCTGCCACCACCGAACTTTCTTCGATCGCCATCGGCAGACAAAGCAGTTCGCCGTCGATCAGAAAGTTGGGCGCAAATCCGAGCGGCATATAAAAATTGGACAGCGTATTTTCTGAAAATTCATCATGCAGCCGCTGCAGTTCAGTATCTTCATTCCAGTACTGGGTAAGAGTCTGCACCGCTTTTTCGGAAGCGTTCAGATATTCGTTGACCAGCCATTCGATCTTGCCCTGTTTGGACATTTTTGAAAAACCTTCAACCGGCTTATGTTTCATGTTCACTGATTTTGTCTTACAAAAGTAAGGATTAGAAAATGGATTCGGACCGTTTTGTCCTTCTAATTTAATAACTCGAAAAACTTAAAGAAATTATTGGACAATTCAGATTTTAGAATTTTATTTGCAGTCTCAAAAGCGGGAATAGCTCAATTGGTAGAGCGTCAGCCTTCCAAGCTGAATGTTGCGGGTTCGAGTCCCGTTTCCCGCTCTACTTCCAGCTTCAAAATCTGTTTGCAATCAATAATTTCCAATAAGGTCTTTTTGTATTCAAATATTTCTTTCTAATGCTTTTAAGAATTTTAAAGTTGATCTCTTTGGATTATTTTGATTCGCCTAAAACCTTATTACCTTCATAACCAATATAATTCGACCTGACTTTGAGCTTATTCGCTTATTCAATTTCCATTAAAATTCTCACAATTATTCAATCCCTGAAATCAAAAAATTCAATGAATTCAAAAAATAAATTTGCAAAATCAAAAATTAATTTTCAATCTTTGTCCGTTCAAAACGAAAAAATGAATTCAAAATTTAACAAAATGCAGATGATGATGTGCGGAAACGCGCAGGGGCTGCTTTTGGTTTAAATTGAAAAATCAGATGATATACAGAAAGCCCCTGCCAACGCAGGGGCTTTTTTTGTGGATAAGAATTAAAATATAAAAAAACAGAAAGAAATAATGACTTTCAAAACTTGTAAAACCGGCAAAATGATGATGTGCATGTGCATGCGCCCGCCCGAACTTTGCCTAAAGTCAGCAAGTGAATGAGTCTGTAAAAAAATAAACAAACAGCAAAACTTGAAGTCCTTTCGGCAAAAACCGGAGGGACTTTTTTTATATCAAATTTTTAACAATTCTAAAATCTTTAAACAATGAGTAATTTAAAATTTTCAACCAGCGCCCTTCATTCGGGCCACGACATCAAAGCAACAGCAGGAAGCAGAGCTGTGCCGATCTATCAGACCGTTTCTTATGTGTTTGAAAATGCGGATCATGCCGCAGATGTTTTTAATCTTTCAATTCCGGGCTATATCTACACCCGGCTCAACAATCCGACGACTGATGTACTTGAACAGCGGCTTGCCGCACTTGAAGGCGGTATCGGTGCAGTTGCCACGGCATCGGGTGCCTCTGCGGTTTCAACAACTCTGCTGACGCTTTTGAGAGCCGGCGACCACATCGTTTCTTCAAACAGTCTGTACGGCGGAACCTACAATCTGCTCAGCGTGACCTTGCCGAGATTCGGTATCGAAACCGGTTTTGTCGATCCGGATAATCTGAAAGCATTGAGGGCTTCGATTCGTGAAAACACCAGAGCGATTTTTGCTGAAACTTTGGGCAATCCGAAACTCGATCTGCTGAATGTAAGGGCGATTGCAGAAATTGCACATGAGTTCAGAATCCCGCTGATCGTTGACAATACTGCGCTTTCGCCTTATCTGTTCAGACCGATCGAACACGGAGCCGATATTGTCATCCATTCGCTGACCAAATACATTTCGGGCAACGGAACCGCTTTGGGAGGCGTAATCATCGATGCCGGAAAATTTGACTGGAGCAACGGAAAATTTCCTGAATTTACCGAACCTTCACCCGGATATCACGGTCTGGTTTATCATGAAGCACTCGGAAATGCGGCATTTATCGCAAAAGTCAGAATCGAAGGTTTGAGAGATTTTGGCGGCGCACTGAGTCCTTTTAATTCCTTTCAGATTATTCAGGGATTGGAAACATTGCCGATCAGAATTCAAAAACACAGTGAAAATGCGCTCAAACTTGCCGAATGGCTTGAAAGCCGGGACGAGGTTGCCTGGGTGAATTATCCCGGATTGAAATCGAGCAGCTATTATGAAGCGGCTCAGCATTTTCTTCCCAACGGACAAAGCGGTATCGTGACTTTTGGTTTGAAAGGCGGTTATGCCGCTGCCAAAAAAGTGGTGGATGAAGCCAGACTGTTTTCACTGCTTGCCAACTTCGGCGATTCAAAATCGCTGATTATCCATCCCGCTTCGACCACCCATCAGCAGCTTTCAGAGGAAAGTCAGCGATCGACTGGCGTAACACCCGATCTGATCCGGTTGTCTGTAGGGCTTGAAGATGTGGAGGATTTGATTGATGATTTGAGAAATGTATTTGAACAATTGGAAACACAGACAGATGGATCGTTTGAGAACGGTGACAGTCAGGAATTACAGGCTGTCTGACGATAATTTTTATGATTTTGATTTGAGTTTTCAGCTTTTTGGACGGCCGCTCCATACTGCGCCGGTGGTGCTTGTCAATCATGCACTGACCGGAAACAGCGGAGCAGCCGGCCCGAACGGCTGGTGGAAAGAACTGATCGGTGAAGGAAAAACAATCGGTTTGGAAAATTATACGGTAATTGCATTTGATGTGCCCGGAAACGGTTTTGGATCCGATCCGGTCAGACTGAATGCAGATTATCGGCTGCTGACCGTGAAAGTCATTGCGGACCTGTATTGGAAAGCGCTTGATGAATTGGGAATCGATCATTTGTTTGCTGCCATTGGTGGAAGTCTGGGCGGAAGCATTGCCTGGGAGATGGCTTTTCAAAAACCGGATGCAATCGAAAATCTGATTCCGGTTGCCTGCGGTCTGAAGGCTTCGGATTGGCTGATCGGAAATGTACTGGTTCAGGATGAAATTCTGAATCATTCTGAAAATCCGATTGAAACCGCAAGAAAACATGCAATGCTTCTTTATCGGACACCGGTTTCTTTTGATCTGAAATTCAATCGAAAATTTCAACCGGAAGAAAATCAATATGCGGTTGAAAGCTGGTTGAATTATCACGGCAAAGCATTGAAAAACCGCTTTTCATTGGATGCCTACAAACTGATGAATCATCTGCTGAAAACCATCGGTGAGGATCTGACCGAAGAAGAAATTTTAAATTTTTCAAAAGTCAGTCAGTCCAAAATCCATCTGGTTGCGGTCGAAACCGATTATATGTTTACAAAAGAAGAACAGAAGGAAATCTACCGACTGATCAGAAGAAATAAATACAATATCGGTTATCACGAGATTTCATCGGTTCACGGTCATGATGCATTTCTGATCGAATATGAACAACTGTCATCGATTTTGAAAGAAATTTTTTCAGCCGGAACTAAAATTTCTGAAATCAGGAAAACCAGGATCGCAGCACTGCATTCGGCATGAAGAAAAAATTAAATTAAAAAACAGAAAAAATGAAAATCATCAAATTTGGAGGAAGATCACTTGCGTCTGATCATGGTTTTGATAATGCAATCCGGATCGTCCGGAATCAATCAAAAAATGAAAAAATTGCGGTGGTGGTTTCTGCCATCGGAGATACAACCGATACGCTTGAAAAAATCTTTGAAAAAGCAAAAAAACAAAACGGTTATGTTGCTGCATTTGAAGAATTCAAAAGCCGGCCGTATCATTTGGAAACCGATCTGACAGAAGAATTCGGACTGCTTCAAAAACTGTTTGAAGGAGTTTCTCTGATTGCAGATTACAGTCCGAAAATCAGAGATCTGGTTTTGGCGCAGGGCGAGCTGATTTCGATCAAAGTCCTTTCGGAACAGTTTTCAAAAAGAAATATCAACGCGATTCCGGTTGACAGCCGAAAGATCTTTCTGGCAGATGAAAATTACGGAAATGCAGTTGCGGATGAACAGAAATCAGCACTCAAAACCAAAGAACTGTTTTCAAAATTTGACAAAAATTCAATTCCGGTTGTCAGCGGATTTATAGCATCGACCCAGAAAGGAGATACGGTGACGCTCGGCAGAAGCGGCAGCAATTATTCGGCTGCGCTGCTTGCCAAATTTGTAAAAGCAAAAGAATTGCGGAATTACACCCATGTGGACGGCATTTTTACAGCCAACCCGGATTGGGTGAGAAATTCCCGGAAAATCGACCGGCTGAGTTATGAAGATGCGAATGAGCTTGCAAATTTCGGTGCTTCGATTCTTCATTCAAAAACGATTCAGCCGCTGGTTGAAAACAAAATTCCGATTCGGATTTTGAACACGCTGAAACCGGACGAAAAAGGAACCCTGATTTCTGAAAAACCGACTCAGGAAGGAATCCGTTCGCTTTCGCTTCAGTCCGAAGTTGCACTGATCCGGCTGAACGGTCAGGGACTGCTTGGGAAATCGGGAATCGACGGAAGGATTTTTGGTGTTTTGGCAAAAGAAAATGTGAGTGTCGGTCTGATTGCACAGGGGACTTCAGAAAGAGGAATCGGCTTTATCGTTTCCGAGAAAGATGCTGAGAAAGCCGCCAATGCACTGCAAAATGAATTTAAAAAAGATTTTGACAGCGGTGATGTCGATCGGATTTCGATTCGAAAAGACATTGCGGTAATTTCAATCGTCGGTCAGGATTTGAGCAGTTTTGACAAAGCATATTCTGCTCTGGTCAAAAATAAAATCATTCCGATACTTTTCAGCAATGCGGTGACCGGAAAAAACGTCAGTCTGGTGGTTGAAAAAGAACAGTCGAAAAAAGCTTTGAATGTGATTCACGGACAGATTTTCGGAATTTCAAAAACGGTCAATCTGGTTTTGTTCGGACACGGAAACGTGGGCAATGCGCTGATCGGTCAGATTCTGGAATCGGTTGAAAAAATTGAAAAAAAGAAAAACATCAGGCTGAATATTTTTGGAATTGCAAATTCAAAAAAGATATTGCTGGACGAAAACGGAATCGGAAAAGACTGGAAATCAAGAATTGAAATTGAAGGAGGAAATTACACAATTGAAGACATCATCCGGTTTTCGGACGAACATCATCTCGAAAATCTGATTGCGGTTGACAATACTGCTTCAAAAGCATTTACAAAAAATTATATCCGTCTAATAGAAAACGGTTTTGATTTGATTTCATCAAACAAAATCGCAAATACGGTTGATTATGAATTTTACAAAAAGCTGAGAGAAAGTTTGAAATTAAATCATAAGGAATATCTGTACGAAACCAATGTGGGCGCTGGTCTTCCGCTGATTGACACCATCAAACTGCTGCATCTTTCGGGTGAAAACATCACCAGGATCAGAGGTGTTTTTTCGGGCAGTCTGAGTTATATTTTCAATCGTTTTTCAAAGGATGAAGCTGCTCTCAGCGAGATTTTGGATGATGCGATCGAACTCGGATTTACAGAACCCGATCCGAGAGAGGATCTGTCCGGAAACGATGTCGGCCGGAAGCTTCTTGTACTTGCCAGAGAACTGGATTTGAAAAATGAATGGGATGAAATCAGGATTCAGAATCTGATTCCAAAAGAATTGCAGCAGATTTCGACCAAAGAATTTCTTGAAAAGAAGGAAGGTCTCGATTATTATTTTGGTCTTGTCAAAAAAAACCTTGAAGCGGGAATGGTATTGAGATATGTCGGTGAACTTTCGGGTGATCTGCAGCAGGAGAAAGGACTGCTTGAAACCCGTCTGGTTGAAGTTCCGTCCGACAGTGCGCTTGGTCAGCTGAAAGGTTCTGACAGTATTTTTGAAATTTATACCGAGAGTTACGGCGAACATCCGATTGTGATTCAGGGTGCGGGTGCGGGTGCCGGTGTAACCGCAAGAGGAGTCTTTGGTGACATTCTCAGACTGGCTGACCGATAATGGTTTAAAGTTTCTGAAAATGGTTTTTGATTTAACAGTAATGTAACAAAAGAATCAGCAGAAAATCTTAACTTTGCAGCATTAAAAAATAAACGAATAACAATCATGAAACAAATTTTTACATTGCTTTTCTTGAGTGCTTCAATGTTTTTGGGTGCTCAAAACATTTTGCAAAACGGAAGTTTCGAAAACTGGACAGGTGGTCTTCCTGATTTTTGGAATGGTTCAAAAACCAATATTGCACAGTCAAAAATTCTTGAATCATCAGATGCTCAGGACGGTTCAAAATCAGTTGAGCTGATCAACGATGCCAGCGGACACAAAAGATTTACTTCTCAAGGTTACAACCTGAACCCGAATTCAACTTACACACTGACTTTTTATGCAAAGGGATCGGGTGAGGTGAGAAATTCGTTTTACAACGGTAATCCGGATTCTTCAGGAAGCGGTTTTGCAACTTATACACCATACACCACCGTGAACAGTTCATGGCAGAAAATTACTTATGTATTTGAAACCGATGTTGACGTTACCGGAGTTGAAATTGTTTTCTCAGTAAGAAATACAGCTGCGGAAGACGGTGTGCTGATTGACAATGCATATCTGTCAGAAGGCGGAGAAGTTGAAGTTACCGAGGTTGCTACAATTGCAGAATTGAGAGCAGGTGTTGTGGGCGGTCAGGTGTACAAGCTGACCGGTGAAGCGCTTCTGACTTATAAAATTTCAAACAGACATCAGAAATATATCCAGGACAATACCGGAGGTGTTCTGATTGACGACGCTGCCGGAAAATTGGGCGACGATTATGAAGTGGGCGACAAAATTAAAAACATCACCGGTTCATTGGTTGACTACAACGGTCTTCTTCAATTCGTGCCGACTGAGGCAGGTGAAGCTGCGGTTTCTTCAGGAAATCCAGTAAACTATCAGCTGGTTTCTTTGTCAGATTATCTGGCAAACCCGACTGCTTATGAAAGCGAGTACATCGCAATCAACAATGTGACCATTTCAGATACTGAAGGCGGTGACGGTACTTTCCAAAACGGTAAAGGATATCCGGTAACCGACGGCACTTATGATGTTGAAGGAAGAACCCAGATCTTTGATATTCCGATCATCGGCCAGCCGATTCCTTCTGCTCCGGTTGCAATCTTCGGTTTTGGCGGCAGATTCAATTCCACCATTCAGGTATTCCTGACAGATGTTACCAATGTATTGGGTGTCAGTGATCTGACTGCTTCAGAGATAGTGATGACAACCGTTTGGAACAATACTGCAAACTTTGTTACCAAAGGAAACGCGGTGGTTGAAATCTTCAATATGAACGGTCAGCTGATTCAAAAAGCAGAAGGAAACAACTCATTCCAACTGAATGTAAGCGGACTTGCAAAAGGAGTTTATGTGGTGAAAGTTACTGCAGAAGGCAAGACCACAGTAAGAAAAGCTGTTAAGAAATAATCTTAAGCTTGAGATATAAAAAATCCCGCTTCAAAAAAGAGCGGGATTTTTTTGGATTCATTTTTTTCAGACTGTATTTTTTCTGCTTCGAATCATTCGGTCCAACGAATATTTTCCCGGGCCGAGCATAAACAGTGCAAACCAAACTGCAAGATAAATAAGCGGTAATTCTTTGCTTCCAAAATCATCTGCTTTGTGAACTACAAATACAATATATGCCATATTGATTAGAAGCGGAATCAGCGCAATTCGGGTGAACAAACCAATCACCACCATTGTAGCACAAATGAATTCTGCAAACATCACAATGATAAAGGTGGTTTTCATACCCAAGCCCAAAAAATTGACAAATTCAATATCACCGCCTGAAAGAACTTTTTGGAATTTAAACAGACCGTGACCGTACAGTACCGAGCTGGCTACGACCAGTCTTAAGATCAAACTGGCAAGATCCACTCTTGATGCGGATGAGCCGGATGAAAATAAAAATTCTGATTTCATAAAAATAATTTTTAGTCAATAAAGATAAAAATTAATTTGAATCAGCTGTTTAAAATCGGAGCGCTGGAAATATTATTTGCCCAGAAATTCGACGATATAATCAAAAAAGTCTTTTGGATTCTCGGCATGCAGCCAATGACCCGAATTTGAGACGGTTTTGATCACTGCATTCGGAAATCTGCCGTAAATCAGATCAAAATCGCTGTCCAAAATATAGCCTGATTTTTCGCCTCTCAGAAACATTGTCGGTTTTTCAAATCTCCCGTCGGTCATTTCGTGTTCGATCATTTCGTCATACCAATGGGTCAGCACCTTCAGATTGAACCGAAAACCGTATTTCCCGTTTTCACGCACATATACATTTTTCAGCAAAAACTGTCGAACCGAATATTCGGGTATATAATTTTTTAAAACCTCATCCACGTCTGTTCTTTTTTGAACTTTATCAAAATCAACCGAGTTCAATCCTTTAAAAATTCCCTGATGATGCGGCGGATAAGCTTTTGGCGCAATGTCGGCAACAATCAGTTTTTCAAGTCTTTCGGGATGCAGATATGAAAATTCGATCACAGCCCTTCCGCCCAGCGAATGACCCAACAGATAACATTGATGAATCTGATGATAATCGAGATAATTCAGTATATCGTCCGCCATCGCCTTAAAACTCATATCGTCCGAATGAAAACTCCGGCCGTGATTCCTCAAATCGATTGCGTGAACCGTATAATATTTCGAAAAATGTTTTGCAAGCGTTCCAAAATTATCCGACTGACCAAAAAGACCGTGAAGAATTAAAAAATGCTTCGGATGATTGCCTGTTATTTTGCTGTGTAGAATTTCTGACATTTGAAAATTGTTGGAATGATGGCAAATTTAGAAATTAAAAAATACAACTCAATTCTGCTGCGCCTTTTCTATCCTTTTCAAATAAGCCTGAATCGTATTTTCAAATCCCATATAGACCGCATCGGAAATCAGTGCGTGACCGATTGAAACCTCTGCAATTTCGGGTATCTGTTCAATAAAATAACTCAGGTTGTCAAGACTCAGGTCATGCCCGGCATTCAGTTCCAGTCCGGCTTTGAGCGCTTCGTCGGAAGTTTCTCTGTAAGCTTTGATTCCGTTTAAATTTCCTTTTGAATATTCAATCGCAAATGCTTCGGTATAAAGCTCAATCCGGTCGGTTCCGGTTTTGGCGGCTGATTCAATCAGTTTTGGATTCGGATCCAGAAAGATCGAAGTTCTGATGCCGTTTTTTTTGAATTCGGAAATCACTTCGGTCAGAAAAGACTGATTTTTAATCGTGTCCCAGCCTGCATTTGAAGTGATAGCATCAACCGAATCGGGCACCAGTGTAACCTGATCGGGTTTCACATCAAGCACCAGATCGATAAATTTTTTGACCGGATTTCCTTCGATATTGAACTCTGTGGTGATGATCGGTTTGATTTCATAAACATCGCTGTAACGGATATGTCTTTCGTCCGGTCTCGGATGAACCGTAATTCCCTGAGCACCGAATTCCTGAGCTTTGACCGCGGCTTCTTTCACATTGGGTGTATCGCCGCCTCTTGCATTTCTGATGGTGGCGATTTTATTGATGTTAATGCTTAGTTTAGTCATTGTTTTGATTGATTACAAAGGGTTGAGAAACTTCGAGCCCGAATTCTTTACTGGCGGTAATCAGATGATCAAACACATCCGACTGTATTCTTTCAAAAACGGCAAATTTTGAATCGTTTGCAAAACAGTAAATTTCGAGCGGCATTCCGATAGAAGTCTGCTGCAGCTGTCTGACGACGAGTGTGTCGTTTTTTGAAATATCATCTCTGCTTTCCAGATATTTTTGGGCATAAATCCTGAAGGTTCCCATATTGGTCAGCTGTCTTCCGTTGATGATCAGTTCAGGATTTTGAACATTTTGATTGATGGTTTTGATCTCATCTTCTTTTTGTCGGATATAGTCGCTGATCAAATCGATTTTTTCAAATTTTCTGAGCATCTCATGATCGCAGAATTTGAATGAATTCACATTGAATACGATTGCTCTTTTGATCCTTCTGGTATTGGTTTCCGACATCCACGAATGATTGATCACTTCCGATGAAACCAGATCATAAGTCGGGATGGTGGAAATTGTTTTGTCAAATTTTTCAATCTTTGTCACCGTCAGATTGATCTCTTTTACAATTCCCTCCAGATTATATTTTGAAACCGAAATCCAGTCGTCGATTTTAATCGTTTTTGAAGATGAAATCTGAACACCCGAAATAAATCCGAGAATCGAATCGCGAAAAATCAGCAGCACCACCGCTGTCAGCGCACCGAGTACGGTAAAAATTTTGCTGAGTTCAACATCGATCAGGGTGGCAACAAACGCAAGCACACCAAAAAAAACCACAAATACTTTTGTCAATTGTGCAAAAGTTCTGAATCCGATTTTTGAATAAGTCTTTTCTTCGTCGTCATCATTGACGGCTATAATTGCGTCGATCAGTCTGAATATGAACATGATAAACAGAATAATGATCAGCAGTCCGATTAATTTATCAGAAATTTTATCGATTCCCGCATATTTTTGGAATACATGCGGATTGACCGAAATCAGCAGACTGATGGTAAAGAAATGGACAAGCGCTCTGAAGACTTTGTGTTTGTAAAACATCCTCGTCCATTTGAGTTTTGAATTTTTGAGCAGCATTCTCAAAATAAAACCTGAGATTTTTTGAAGTACAAAATCAAACGCAACAAGAATCAGCAGCCAAAATCCGATTTCCAACACCGGCAGCAAAAACGAAAAAGAAGTATCTGACAAAATTCCGCTCAGCCAGCTTCGGATCGAAGTCGCGCTTTCTTCCAGAAACTCGTTTGTGTATTGGTTTGTGCCTTTTTCGAACAACTGATTAATTTTTTGCAAAGTTAGGATATAAATACAGTTGACCTGCATTATTCACCGCAATTCATAAAGATTAAATAAAATAATTTCATGAATAAAGCAGGTTAAAAAAAAGATGTTATTTTTACAGTTATGGACGAAACCATAATTAAGATTCTATTTGGAATCGGCATGCTGGTCGGTATTTTGGGAACCATACTTCCGGTCATTCCGGGTACGCCTCTGGTTTTTGGAATGCTGCTGCTCGCAAAGCTTTTGGGCTATTCCCAAATCAGCTGGTGGCTGATTGCAATTTTTGGGTTTTTTACAGGAATCGGAATTTTGCTTGATTATCTGATTCCGATGGCAACGGCCAAAAAACTGGGCGGGAGCCGTTACGGTCTGATCGGTTTGACGATCGGTTTTTTGGTCGGAATAATTTTTTCACCTTTCGGATATTTCAGTCTGATTGTCGCACCGTTCTTGGGCGCACTGATCGGTGAATTGATTTATGACCGGAAAAATCAGGGCAGAGCGGTCAGAGCGGCAACCGGATCGGTAATCGGTTATTTTCTGACCATTGTTTACGGCCTGGTTGTTTCGTTTGCCATGTTTGGCGTTTATCTTTTCAAAGATATTTTCTGACTGAAAGCATTTGTTTTTGTTATAATTTCAAAAAAATGATCCTAAAAATCATCAATTCAAATATTTATTGTAAATTTGCAACGCTTTTAGGGAAAAAATAAAAGAGAGCCTTTTTAGCTCTCTTTTTTATTATAGGTATGAACAGAGAAAAGATTGAACAACTGGTGGAAGAAGCGATTTCTGAAAATCCTTCACTCTTTTTGGTCGGATTGAAAATTTCGACAGACAATTCGATTGAAGTTCTGGTTGACGGTGACGAAGGTCTTCCGTTGGATGAGATCATCAGAATCAGCCGTCATGTGGAGCACAATCTGGACAGAGAGGCAGAAGATTTTTCTCTGAATGTTTCATCGCCGGGTGTAGGAAATCCACTGATGCTGCCAAGACAGTTCAAAAAGAATATCGGTCGAACACTGAAGATCAGCTGTGAGGACGGTTCTGAGATTGAAGGAAAACTTGATTTGGCAGACGAAGAAGGAATACTGATGAAATGGTCAGCAAGAGAACCCAAACCAACCGGAAAAGGAAAACATACCGTAGAAAAAGAGCAGAGAATAAATTATAACGACATAAAAAAAGCAATTGTAAAAATTACCTTTTAAAAAGCAAATAAGATGGACAACATTGCACTGATTGAATCATTCGCTGATTTCAAGGACGAAAAAAACATAGACAGAATCACGCTGATGGCAATTCTCGAGGAAGCGCTTCAGGGAATTCTGAGAAGAAAATTCGGTTCTGACGACAACTTCGACATCATCGTGAACCCGGACAAGGGAGACCTTGAAATCTGGCACAACCGTATTGTAGTGGCAGACGGAGAAGTTGAAGATCCGAGCGCTCAGATCGAGCTGTCGGCAGCAAGAAGAATCGAGCCCGATTTTGAGATAGATGAAGAAGTATCCGAGCCTGTAAAACTCGAAGATCTGGGTCGCCGCGCGATCCTGTCGCTTCGTCAGAATCTTGCCGCAAAAATCCAGGAGCATGACAATGCAAACCTGTATGAGCGATTCAAAGAAATGGAAGGCGAGATTGTTTCGGGCGAAGTTCACCACATCCGTCAGAAACATGTCATCATCATGGACGATGATCAAAACGAGATGATCCTTCCGAAAGAAAATCAGATTCCGTCCGATTTCTTCAGAAAAGGAGAATCTGTAAGAGCAGTGGTTGACGAAGTGAAACTGAAAGGAATCAGACCGCAGATCGTACTGTCGAGGACTTCACCAAAATTTCTTGAAAAACTTTTTGAGAGTGAAATTCCTGAAATCTTCGACGGACTGATCACCATCAAAGGAGTGGCAAGAATACCGGGTGAAAAAGCAAAGGTTGCAGTTGAATCTTATGATGACCGAATCGATCCGGTGGGTGCATGTGTGGGGATGAAAGGTTCAAGAATCCATTCGATCGTTCGTGAATTGAGAAACGAAAACATTGACGTAATCAATTATACCAACAATCTTCAGCTGTATGTTTCGAGAGCACTTGCACCGGCAAGGATTTCGAAAATGGAAATCGATGAAGATGATAAAAGAATTTCTGTATATGTAAAACCTGAAGAGGTTTCAAAGGCAATCGGAAAGGGCGGTCACAATGTTCGTCTGGCCGGAAAACTGATTGGAATGGAAATCGATGTGTTCAGAGATATTCCTCAGGATGAAGACGTTGAGCTGACAGAATTCAAAGATGAAATCGAAGACTGGGTCATCAACAGTTTCAAAAATATCGGTTTGGACACTGCGAGAAGCGTTTTGGAACAAGATATAAACGATCTGATCAACCGAACCGATCTTGAAGAAGAAACCGTTCTTGAAGTAATCAGGATTCTCAAGGAAGAGCTTGAAGATTAAGAAATAAAATAAAATCGCTAAATATAGAATCACTACATTTGCAAATCAAAAAAATTAAATCAATATATGCCGGGAGCAAAAAGACTAAGTAAGGTATTAAAAGAATTAAACATCTCAATGGATCGTGCACTCGATTTTTTGGGTGAGAAAGGAATCCGGCTGGATCGTTCTCCCAATACAAAAATCGACCCGGAGACCTATACTCTTTTGGAAATGCAGTTTCAGTCAGATGCCAAACAAAAGGCTGCATCTGAAGAGGTGGTAATCAATAAAATGTCTGAAAAGAAGTCTGAAGAAACCAAAAAGGAAACCGAGCAGAAAAAGACAGAAACCGCAGAAGAGCCGAAGGAAGAGCCAAAAATTGAGCCTGAAAAGGAAAAGGTGATTGAGCCGGAAGTGATGGAAATTGAAAGACCTGAAATTGAAAAACCGAAGGTACTGGGCAAAATTGATTTGAAAGATGAAACTGTTTCAAAACCCAAAAAGAAAAAACAGGAAGAAAAACAGGAAGCGGTTGAAGAAACCGTAAAAGAAGAAAAGACCGAAAAAGCCGAAGAAACAGAACCGGTTTTGAAGGAAGAACCAAAAAAGAAAGAAGAGAAGAAAGAAGTAAAGCAGGAAGAAAAAGCAGCTGAGCCGAAAGTTGAGGTTGAAGAACCTCAAAAAATAGAAACGGTTTATAAAGAGCTGAAAGGTCCGAAATTTACGGGTACAACCATTGATCTTTCCGAATTTGACAAGGACAAAAAACTGGCCGAGGAAAAGAAGGAAAAACAAAAACAGGAAAAGGAAAACCGTAAAAAGAGAAAGAGAATCAGAAAAGGAGTGAAACCCGAATCTGCAACTGCACAAAACAGCAGTGATGACAACAAGGCTGCATCAAAAGATACAAGAGGCGGAAAAGCACGCCCGCACAGAAGACAGGTAACCGAGCTGACCGAAGAAGAAGTTTCAAAACAAATCAAAGAAACTTACGAAAAGCTTACCAACAAAGGAAACCGATCAAAAGGAGCTAGACACAGAAGAGACAAAAGAAAGGAACGCCGTGAAATGGAAGCCATGGAAATGGAAGCCATGGAAAAGGACAAAACGCTGAGAGTTACCGAATTTGTAACCGTAAACGAGCTTGCCAGTCTGATGGATGTTGCGGTGACCGATGTAATTTCAGCCTGTATGTCGCTTGGTATTATGGTGACCATGAACCAGAGACTTGAGGCGGACACCATTCAACTGGTGGCAGACGACTTTGGTTTTAATGTCGAATTCAGCAATGCTGAGGAAGAACTCGATATAGAAGAGGAAATCGAAGACCTGCCGGAAGATCTGGAACCGCGTGCTCCGATTGTTACTGTTATGGGGCATGTGGATCACGGTAAGACATCGCTTTTGGACTACATCAGAAAGACCAATGTAATTGCCGGAGAATCGGGTGGGATAACCCAGCACATCGGTGCATACAATGTGAAATTGGAAAACGGTCAGAAAATCACATTCCTGGATACTCCGGGTCACGAAGCCTTTACTGCGATGCGTGCCAGAGGAGCCCAGGTGACCGATATCGCAATCATCGTGATTGCGGCAGATGACCAGGTGATGCCTCAAACCAGAGAAGCGATCAGCCATGCACAGGCAGCCGAAGTGCCGATTGTTTTTGCAATCAATAAAGTTGACAAACCAACCGCAAATGCAGACAAGGTGAAAGAACAGCTTGCCGGTATGAATCTGTTGGTTGAAGATTGGGGCGGAAACATCCAGTCAGAAGATATTTCAGCAAAATCAGGTCTCAATGTGGCCGAATTGCTCGAAAAAGTATTGCTTCAGGCAGAAATGCTTGAATTAAAAGCAAATCCGAAAAGACTTGCGGTGGGAACTGTGATTGAAGCTTCACTCGACAAGGGAAGAGGTTATGTCACCACACTGATTGTCCAGAACGGAACTTTGAGAATCGGTGATTATCTGGTTGCCGGAAGTCACCACGGAAATGTGCGTGCGATGCTTGACGAGAGAGGAAACCGAATCAAAGAGGCGGGACCGTCAACACCGGTAACCATACTCGGTCTGAACGGCGCATCGACAGCAGGCGACAAATTCAGGGTTTATGAGGATGAACACGAAGCCAAGCAGATTGCCAACAAGAGAGAGCAACTGCAGCGCGAGATGACCATCAGAACCCAGAAACACATTACGCTGGACGAGATCGGAAGACGAATCGCACTGGGAGATTTCAAAGAATTGAACATTATATTAAAAGGTGATGTGGACGGATCGGTAGAAGCATTGACGGATTCACTGCAAAAACTTTCGACCGAGGAAATCCATATCAATATACTATATAAAGGTGTAGGTCAGATTACAGAATCTGATGTACTTCTTGCGAGCGCATCTGATGCGGTGATTATCGGCTTCAATGTGAGACCGGGTGCATCTGCAAAAGAAATTGCAGACAGAGAAGAAATCGAAATCAGAAATTATTCGATCATCTATGATGCGATCAACGATGTGAAAGAAGCGATGGAAGGTATGCTGTCTCCTGAAATGAAGGAACAGGTGACCGGAAATGTTGAAGTAAGAGAAACCTTCAAAGTATCTAAAGTCGGAACGATTGCGGGCTGTATGGTACTCGACGGCAAGATCACTAGAAACTCAAGCATCAGGCTGATTCGTGACGGTGTGGTTATCCACGATGGAGAACTTGCGAGTCTGAAGCGTTTCAAGGATGATGTCAAAGAAGTGACCAAAGGTTATGAGTGCGGTCTGAACATTCAAAATTACAATGATATACAGATTGGCGACATCATAGAAGCCTATGAAACGGTCGAAGTCAGAAAAAAACTGAAATAAAACTTTCCGATTTGAAAAGAAATTCAAATAAAAGCCGCTCCAATTATCCTGAGCGGCTTTTTTTCAACCACTGAACAGATAAGGGAGAGAATGAAGTTAAAGTTTAAAAAAATTTGGATATCTTAATAAAATGTTACAATTTTGCCACGATAATGTTATAAAAAATTAAGTATGAGGACAAAATTTGCATTTTTAAGTGCACTTTTCCTGCTCTTTGCGGGGCAGGTGATTTTTGCTCAGGTTACAGGTACGGTTCATGATGACTTCGGCCCTGTAGTTGACGCAGAGGTGATAGTGAAAGGAACGGATGTTTCCACTTATACCAACGAAAAAGGTAATTTCACAATTGAAGCCAAAGTAGGTGATATATTGGTTGTTACTGATATCATGGGATCTTCCAAGGATTTTAAAGTTGGTAAATTGAATATGGGGACTTTAAATCTTGAGAGTGCCGTTGAATTGGATGTTATTACGTTAACATCTGTTTTTGATCCAAGAGAAGCAATCCAATCCGGTATCACCGTAGTTGGAGGAGATAAATTGGAGAATCTTAATCCATCTATGTCTGTTGATGAGATGCTACAAGGTAAGGCATCCGGGGTATTTTCTGTTTCTCAAAGCGGTAACCCTGGAAGTGTCGCCAATATCAATGTTCGTGGAGCTATTAGTTTGTATGGAGGTATGAGACCGCCGCTGTATGTTGTAGATGGCTCGTATATGGATGAAGATGATGTGAATGGCATTAACCCCAACGATATTGAAGAGGTTAAAATTTTAAAAGAAGCCTCGCAAACTGCGGTTTATGGAGCAAGGGGAGCAAACGGTGTTGTAATTATCAAGACTAAAACGCCAAGAAGAGGAGTGACAAAGATGTCATTCAAATCAAGATTTGGATTTGGGAATATGATCCCTTTGAGCAATGTGAATTTAATGAATGCGCGTGAGTTGCTTGAATATGAAAACAATATTAGTGAATTTGGAAGTATTGGTATTCCTCGTACACCTGAACAAATTGATGAGTTAGCAAAATATGACCATAAATGGGCGGATGCTTTCTACAAAAGGTCGTATCTGACGTCTCAATATTTCTCTGTGCAAACCTCAGGGGAAAAGAGTGCGACCACTATGAGCGTTGGTTATGATTATAACTCGGGTACAGTGCAGGAATACAAAGGATTTGAAAGAATAACTGGGTCGGTTGGAAACCGAACTGAATTGAGAGATTGGCTTAGAATGGGTTATAATTTGAATGCTTCCTATGCAACACAAGATCGACCCAGAGACAGAAGAAATGGTCAGAGTCCCTTTGTAGCTGCGGTTATGTATAAACCCTATGCGCCTGTGTATCTGCATGATGCAGACGGAAATTTAGTTTATGATGATTATGGTGACCCTAAATATAATACAATTAATACAGGTTTGGGTTATCCAACATTGGATGAAATGAAATATACGGATCGTGAAGAAAGATCCTTTAAATTATTTGGTTCCGCATTTTTGGAAATGGATGTTTTGAAAAATGTTTCAGCTAGGACTTCTTTTGGAGCGACTTATGACAGAAGGGTTTTAGAGAATTTCCTTCAGCCAAGAGCTCTTTTAAACGGAATGGTAACCCCTCCTATAGACCCTCCCGGGACAAAAAGAGATACGAGTGTTGATAATTTAATTTACAACTGGAGAAATGAGTTAACCTATTCGAATAGCTGGGGGGATCATAATCTTATGATTACTGCAGCTACTGAGTATGCTGAAGATAAATATTACCGTTTATTTTTGAGTAGCCAGGGATTCCCGAATAACTTTCAGAATGTCCATTCATTAGCGGATATTATTTTAGCCGAGTCAACTTCCAGTAGATATTTGGTTAGAAGGTTTGGATATATTGGAATGTTTACCTACAATTATAACAATAAATATTTTTTGGACGCATACTTCAGAAGAGACGGATCATCATTAACAGGCTGGGATAACCTATTTGGTAATTTTTGGGGCGGTTCAGTTGGATGGGACATTGCGAGAGAGGATTTCATGATATCATCCTCGTGGGTTAATAAACTGTCTCTCAGGGCTTCTTATGGTGAATTGGGTGATGATGGTGTTTTGAATACTTATGGAAATCTTTTTGCTATGAATCAACCGTCCAATCAGTATTACAACGGTCAGACCATTGTATTCCCCAATTATAATGTTGGTTTCAAAGATACAACCTGGGAAAAAGTCAGAAAAATGAATTTTGGGTTGGAATTTTCACTTTTCAACCATAGATTGAGAGGTAAATTTGATTATTTTCAGGATTATAAGACAAATTTCCTGTTTAACAATGATTTGAGCCCAACTATGGGAGGTTTTCAAGAAACGATTAATGCAGGCGAATTTGTGAATAGAGGAATAGAAGTAGAACTAAATTTTGATTTATTTTCAAAAGCAAGTGATTTACAAGTCTCTTTGTTTGCTAATTTCACTAATTTAAAATATGAAGTAACTGATCTGAATGGACTTGATGAAATACCTGTTCCACAGTTTGAGGGGGCGGCAACATTAACACATGCCATTGGTTATTCACCTTATTCGTGGAAGGTTGTTCGTTATGCCGGTGTTGACCCGGAAAATGGAGATGCTTTGTACTATGACTTAGATGGAAATATAACAAATGTATATGATCCGAATAATGCCGTATTGTTGGATAAGTCACCGCTTCCCACGATTTATGGTGGTTTTGGATTGACTGCTTCATATAAGGGATTTGACATTGCTGCTGATTTTACCTATACCATGGGTAACTATATAAACAACCTTACTAAATTTTGGTTACTTGACCCGGTTACTATTGCAGCTAATCATGACGTGAGCGCATCGAATTACTGGCAATCTCCCGGAGATACGGATGTTTTACCTAAGCCTTCATCAGCAGGCTATGAGTTTGGAACAGACTACTTTTTGGAAAAAGGAGATTATCTGAGATTCAGAAGCCTGACGGTGGGATATACATTTAATTCAAAATTATTTGAAAATCTTCCGATAGATGGCGTTAGGATCTATGTTCAAGCACAAAATATCTACGTTTGGACTAAATACTTTGGGAATCCAATTGTTGGAGATGGCTCTACAGAGGACTTTAGTATAGGTGCGGATAATTATGTTTCAGGGTCCTACAGTGCATTCTCTTATCCGCAAACCAGAACATTTAGTTTTGGAATTAATGTTAACTTTTAAAAATAAATAATTATGAAAATTTTTAAGTATAGTTATTTCGTAATGATTTTTGCAGCGCTTTTCACTTCATGTATGGAAGATGATCTTAAGCTCAATAATCCTAATAATGCCGTAGTTGATTATTATTTTAATAATCAGGATGAATTTGAGAAAGCAATCAGAGGTGCCTATAATGGACTTAAGGGTATTGGATTATACAGTGGTTCAGGGAGTGCAGGAGATATTATAATCGTTCCGGATTTATTGGCCGATAATTTGATTCTTTCACCCGAAGGAAGAGGTTCAAACCGCGATGGTCATAACTGGACTATTAATGCAAGCAATGCTCCAACATATTTGTATAATGGTGCATACACAATGATTGCAAGAACAAATTTGATTCTTGCTAATATTGATAATCTTGACGACAACCTATTTCCCAAGAAAGAACTTATTCGGGCAGAAGCATTAGCTTTAAGAGGTATGGCACACTTTGAAGTGGCGAGACTTTATGTTAAAATTCCCACTCAATCTTCAGATGCCAATAGTTTTGTGGGTATTCCTTATATTGATTATTTTGATCCGTATGGTGAGCCTTCAAGATTAGCCACAGTTCAGGAAACTTATGCCAGAATAATGGAGGATTTGGAAGTCGCTCTTCCCGAATTACCGACAACTGTTCAGGCAGATCGTCTAAGTCAACCTGCTTTGAGAGTGCTTATAGGTAGAGTTGCTTTGTATATGGGTGATTATGACAAGGTTATCTCAATGCTGACCCCTGTAGTTTCATCCATTCAACCAGTTGCTGCAAACAAAATTGTTGACCTTTGGAGAAACAACAACTCAGATGGTGTTTTATTTGAAGTCCCAATGTTAACAGCTAATGGTGATCCGGATTACAGATCTAACTATAGCCAAGGAACAAATAATATTGATTTTGTGCCGGAGTATAGTGTTGATAAAGCATTTAGAGATTTATATAATGATGCAACTGAGCCTGATCGAATCAAAGCTTACTTTAAAGTTTTAAAAAATCAGTATAATGTTTGGAAATATGTTCAAACCAAAGGAGGTACGTCAGCATATATTAGATATTTAAGAGTAGAAGAAGCCATCTTAAGTTTGGCAGAAGCTCAGTATATGAAACATCAGGAAGGTGCCGCTTTGACTACTTTGAACAAATTGAGAGATGCTCGTTATTCTTCTTATTCAGGCGGCGAAAGCGGTGATGCATTGTTTGATGCCATCCAACTGGAAAGAAGAAAAGAATTGGCTTTTGAAGGCGATCGTTTCTTTACAATAAAACGTTTGTTGGGTGTTCCGGGCATTCCGGCAAAATATCATCAGGGTGTTGTAAGAAGTGGAAATGGGCATCTTCAGGATGGGACTGGACAGCCATCAGATGCGCAGTTTCTTGACCCTTCCAGTCATAAGTGGCAAATGCCTATTGACTATTCATCTTTGTTGTTTGATCCGAATGTGACTCAGACACCAGGATATTAATATTCTATTGAATGATAATAAAAACCCGTTCTTTTGAGCGGGTTTTTTTATTCCCCATAATTTTTCAGTTAACTTTGCCGAGTCGAAAATCGTCTATGAAAAAACTGATTGGTCTTTTGATGTTCACAGTTACGCTGCTGCATTCCTATGCACAGATCAATCCTGAGCTCGAGGGTGAAAATGCTGTTCAGGATTCTCTTCAGAACCTACGCAAAAGAGAACCGGCAAACGACAGTCTCACGATTCACAAACCGGTTATCACAGATTATAGCTATTGGAGAGAAAATGACCTCAAACCAACGGTCGTCGACACAACGATGACCATCAAAGGTTTTTACCGCCAGAATTTTACCCAAAAGGATATGTTCGGGTATATGAGTTTTCCGAATTTTGGTCAAACCTTCAATCCGCTTGAATTTACCCAAAACAGATTCAGACTTCAACTGCTGCCCACCGGAAAATCATTCAATTATCTCTTTCCCGAGGACATCCGCTATTATGATGTGAAAACACCAATGACCGAATTTGTTTATGAAAACGGATGGAGAGAAGGGCAGTATTTGTCAACTACATTTTCTCAGAATTTAAACCCGAGACTCAATTACTCGGTTCATTACCGCGGACTGCGTTCTGTGGGCAGGTACAAAAACAGTTTGGCTGCAAATAACGCTTTTATAGCTACCGTCAATTATCATTCAAAAAATGAAAGATTTAAATTGTGGACGCATTATGCATCTCAGAATATTGACAATCAGGAAAACAGCGGTATCAGCGATCTGAACGAATTTGTCCACGACGACAGTCTCAGAACCACCAATCGGCAGAATATTGCGGTGAATCTCAATTCTGCTTATTCAGAATTTGACTCAAGAAGGTTTCATCTGACAGCCGGCTACGGTTTGTTTGGAAAATCAAAATCGGATTCGACTGCGCTGAGTGCACCTCTGATTCTCAAAAATGTTTTTACTTACGAAAAACAGAAATATTTCTATCGTGAAAAACTGGATGAAAATTATTATTTAAGTCCGGTCTTTTCAGATTTGGACAGAAGAAGCCTGAAGAGTTTCGAAACGGTTCAGAATACTTCAATAGCCGAATTCAAATGGGGCGAAAAACTGCTGATCGAAGCAGGCGTCAGACTTGAAAATCTGAAACTCTACGGCGAATATCCGCTCAATCAGGGATTGATCAATATTCCGAAAAACATTGAAGACAATCTGCTGGGCGCAGTCGGAAAATTGTATTTTGACTGGAACGACAAACTGAAACTGACCGCAAACGGAGAATTCAAATCTGGTGAAATTTTTAAAAGCCAATATCACCTGAGTTCCGAAATCGATGTTCAGCCCCTGGGCGGATATCATCTGATTGGCGGAGGTATGATCGAATCTTCATTTCCTTCTTTGAATTTGTTTTACAACCAGAGTTTTTACAAAGATTTCAATTATTACAACTACAGTTTTAAAAATACCAATATCCAAAAAGCGTACGCAAAACTCGATTTTGAGAAATTCAACACACAATTTTCAGGCAGTCTGTACAACATCGACAATTATGTATATGTCGATTCTGATTTCAGAACCAAACAGCTCAACGGCGGTATTTCACTGTTTCAGCTGACCGGCGATGTGCTGATTCCATACCGGAATTTTAATTTGAGCGCAACCGTTCAATATCAGAAAGTCACCCAAAATTCAGACTTTCTTCCTTTACCCGATCTGGTCGCAAGAGCGAGTCTGTACTGGCAGGGGAAGGCATTTGACAATAAGGCGGAGCTTCAGGTCGGATTCAATGCAAATTATTTCACCGAATTTGAATCAAGAGAATTTTTTTCGGTGACCAATGAGTTTATGCTTCAGCGGACAAATCCCGAATTTGGTATTCAGAAGATTGGCGGCTATCCGCTGCTCGACTTCTTTTTCAATATCAAGGTTCAGCGGATGAAGATTTATCTGAGAGCTGACCATTTCAATGCACTTTGGGGAAAGAACAATTATTACAGCGCTCCATTTGTCCCTTTCAGAGATTTCAAAATTCAGTTGGGAGTGAAGTGGTATTTGTTTACCTGAGACGCAGGATGATTTTATTTCTCATTAAAGCTTTCATCAAACGAAAAAGAGTAAACCAACCATTCGCTTTGTGGTTTATAAAAATTGAAAATAAACCTGACTGGTTGTCTTTCGTATTTTACCAGATAGTAATAAATTTTATAGCTTTCAGAAATTTCTTTCTCTGAAATTTTATCGTAACCATAATAAGTACCCATCAACAATACTCCGTCCCAGAGCTTTGAAATCAACTGTTCAATCGAATTTTCGTCAATCCATTTGCTTGCAATCAGAGACCTTACCGCATCATCTGGTCAGTTTTCGTATGTTTTGAAGAAACTGGAGATGATCTCGTCTGGTGTTTTCTGCGCTTTTAGTGAAAAGGCCATCAGTGTCATCAATAGGAGAATAAAAATATTTCTCATAATTTTTTAATTTTAAAGTTTGTCATGATAAAAACAGAATCTGACAAATCTATAAAACTAAATCAATTCATTCAGCCAGTCTGGATCCAATCTTTGTACTTTTTGATTCTCAGGATCCATCATCACCCATTTTGTTCTTGAATCAACGATGAGTTCATTGTTGATAAAAAATTCAACCTTCCTCGGCTGACGGATTCCTTCCGGTTCTTCCGGATACGTTTTGGTTAGAATTCGGTCGCCCAAATAAGCCTGCTTTTTGTAACGAATATGATGATCGACCAAAAACCAGACAAAATCTTTGTACTTACTTTTTGATTTGAGTAAATTCCAGTGTTCTTCTGCCATCATTTCGACCCAATGCACATATTGAACATTGTTGACGTGCCGGTTGTTGTCCAAAAATTCTTCGGTGATTGTAATCTCTTTCTGATAAACTGGAAATTCCATCAGATCAGCTGTTTTTCAAATTCCAAAATTTCATCAAATAAATCAAACAGCTCATTGAGTTCGTTTGCGGTCACCAGTCGGGTTCGGAAAGGTTTGAAATCAGGAATTCCTTTGAAATAATTTGAATAATGCCTTCTGGTTTCCAGTATGCCCAGTTTTTCGCCCTTCCATTCGCAAGACCAGATCAGATGATTTTTTGCTGCCTCGGCTTTTTGGGCAAGCGTCGGCGGATCTATTTTTTCGCCTGTTTTCAGAAAATGTTTGATTTCATTGAATATCCACGGATTCCCGATGGCCGCGCGACCGATCATGATTCCGTCCACACCGTATGTGTTTTTGTATTCCAATGCCTTTTCGGGCGAATCAATGTCGCCGTTTCCAAAAATCGGAATTTCAATATTCGGATTTGATTTTACTTTTTCAATCAGTGTCCAGTCAGCATGTCCTTTGTACATCTGTGAACGCGTCCGTCCGTGAATCGAAAGCGCTTTGATTCCGGTTTCCTGAAGTCTTTCCGCGACTTCGATTATATTGATGCTGTCGGTGTCCCAGCCCAAACGGGTTTTTACGGTCACCGGCAATTGGGTACTGCTGACCACTGCTTTGGTCAGTCTGACCATCAGATCTACATCTTTGAGCACGCCTGCACCCGCACCTTTGCAAACCACTTTTTTGACCGGACAGCCAAAATTGATGTCGACCAGATCGGGTTTCACGGTTTCTACAATTTTTGCGGACATTGCCATTGCTTCTTCGTCGCCGCCAAAAATCTGGATTCCGACCGGACGTTCATAATCAAAAATATCGAGCTTCTGACGGCTTTTGATTGCATCTCTGATCAGTCCTTCGGACGATATAAATTCGGAATACAGCATGTCGACCCCATGCAGTTTGCAGAGTCTGCGAAAGGGCGGATCGCTCACATCTTCCATCGGTGCCAGCAGCAGCGGGAAGTCAGGAAGTTCTATATTTCCGATTTTGATCAATTTGAAATTTTTTGCAAATTTAGCGTATAGTTATGAGTTATGCAGTTTGTACTTTTATTTTTGTAATGATTTATTACAAATGATTACATTTGTATTACAAATAAAATAATAATGAAAACAAAAGAAAAAAAATTGACCTCTATCAGAATCAACAAAAATTTGTATGCCCATTTGCAGAAAAAGGCAAAAGAAGAAAATCGAAGTATGAACAATTATATCGAGACTTTGCTTTTTGAAGCCTCAGAATTTGAAGTTCCGAATGAAGAAACTGTCGCTGCCATTCAGGAAGTCAAAGATCACATAGCAGGAAAGATAGTATTGGATAAAATGAAGAAGGGAGAGTCGGCTCGTGAGTTTCTGACCAGGATAATGAATGAAGATTGAATGAAACCATTTTAAAATGTATGAAATTATATCCGGCGGTCGTTTCAAAAAGGACTTAAAAAGATTTAAAAACAATCCTGAAAAAATTCAAAAGATTTCGGTTTGCGTCGAGTTATTGAGTCAAGGAGGTGTAGAAAATATTCCTCCTGAGATGAAACCTCACAAACTCTTGGGTATATACAAAGACAGTTGGGAATGTCATATACAATCTGATTTGCTGATTATCTGGTTTCAAATAGACGAACCGGCAAAAGAGATTCATTTGATCAGAGTCGGCAGTCATTCCGAATTATTTTAATTTTGCATTTTAATTATGGCCAAAAAAGAAAATTCAGCATTTACCAGATATATCCAACTGACCGGCATCGCTTTCGAAATGATGGCGATTATGTTTGTGTTTATCTGGATGGGCAAAAAAGCAGATCAGAAATGGGGTGCGGCAGATTCAAGTTTGTTCACACTTTTTGGAACACTGCTGGGATTGGGCGTATCTTTGTATGTAATTTTAAAACAACTCAATCGATTAAATGAAAAATAATTTTGTAAAAGTTCTCTTTTATCTTTTTCTATTTCTGATACTGATAATGATTCATTTCGGGACAGTGAAATTTGTTTTTGGTTTTGAAGGCAATTTGCTGCCTGTTTACGGCTTCACTTTTTCAATCTGTACGGTTGCCCTGTTTTTTATGGCTGCCGCCAATACGGTTTTTCACAAACAGCTCGGGTTTTTCTATATTGGTGTAATTTCTCTGAAGCTGTTGTCGGCGATTGTTTTTATGAAAAATTTCAAACCGATAGAAGAGCCTGAATATAAATTTAGTTTTATAATTCTGTATCTTGTTAGTATCGTTTTGATTACGATTTTCACAGCCCGTCTTCTGCTCTATCCCGAAAAATGACAAAAAGCAGAAAATAAGGTTTCATTTTTATCAAAATTAAACTTACTTTTGCACCTCAAAATTGAGCCAAATGAAAGTTATCGCCAGCAGGCTGTTTGCATTTTTGTTTTTACTGTTTGCCTTTTCGTTTTCTTTTGCACAAGAAACTGAATCTGAGACCAATGGAGGAGGCGTTACCAAAGAGGAAGTCAATGAAGTGATCGACCATCACATGGCCGATGACTATTATTATACTTTTCTTTCAAATAAAGAAACCGGTGCACATTATGGTTTTCCGCTGCCGGTCATCCTGTTTGACAACGGACTGAAGATCTTCAGCTCATCGGAGTTTGAACACGGACACAAGGTGGTGACAAAGGATGGTCAGAGTTATGCGCTGTACCACAGCAAAATCTATAAGACAGATGAGGCCGGAACCATTACAAAAAAAGAAAACGGATTTCCTGCAAATGAAAAACCGCTCGATTTCTCAATCACAAAAAATGTAGTGAATATTCTGATTGTGGGTCTGATCATGTTCCTGCTGTTTACCGGTATGGCAAAAAATTACAGAAAGACTGTGGTTCCAAAAGGAATGAACGGTATTCTTGAACCGATTGTACTGTATATAAAGGACGAAATCGCAATTCCAAACATTGGTGAAAAACATTACAAAAGATTTATGCCCTATCTGCTGACCATATTCTTCTTTATATGGATTGTAAATATGCTGGGTATGACTCCGCTTGGGATGAATGTGACCGGAAATATCGCAGTTACGCTTGCGCTTGCCATCATAACTTTTGTAATTACCCAGGCAGTGGGAACAAAAACTTATTGGGGACATATTTTTAATCCGCTGGGAGATTCAATGCCGTGGATTGCAAAGATTCCACTCTACATACTGCTGGTGCCGATTGAGGTGCTCGGTATTTTTATCAAACCGTTTTCACTGATGATTCGTTTGTTTGCCAATATGTCGGCCGGACACATCGTGATGATGAGTTTGCTTGGAATGATATTTATTTTCAAGAGCTGGATAGGCGGCCCGCTTACTTTTGGTCTGACCGTTTTTATCATGATCATTGAATTTTTTGTTGCACTGCTTCAGGCTTATGTGTTCACCATACTTTCGGCACTGTATTTTGGTTTCGCTGTAGAAGAGCACGAACATGAGGAAGCGCATTAATTAAAATAAGTAATTGTTTAATTTTTTAAATATTTAATTATGGAGATTGTAATCCCAAAAATTGTAGGAGCAGGTTTAGCGGTTATCGGTGCCGGTATCGGTATCGGTCTGATCGGTAAAGGAGCGATGGAAGGTATCGCACGTCAGCCTGAAGCTTACGGTAAAATCCAGACAGCTATGCTTATCGCTGCTGCCTTGATTGAAGGTATTGGTTTTGCTGCACTTTTCGCAGTAAACTAATCACAAAAAAACTCACTGTTAACGGTTGGTTGCAGTGAGTTTTTACAAAAAACATTAAATAAAAGATTAAAAAGAAAATACAATGGATAAATTAATCAACGACTTTTCATTTGGACTGTTTTTTTGGCAGTTGCTTTTGTTTCTGTTGCTGCTTTTCATTCTGAGGAAATTTGCGTGGAAGCCGATCTTAAATGCGGTTAACGAAAGAGAAAAGACCATCGAAGATTCACTGAATCAGGCCAAAAAGGCAAGAGAGGAAATGGCGAATCTGAAATCAGAAAACGAAAAGATCCTGAAGGAGGCAAAAATGGAAAGAGATGCAATCCTGAAGGAAGCCAGAGAAATGAGAGAAGGAATCATTGCAAAAGCAAAAGACACGGCTCAGGCTGAGGCCGACCGACTGGTTGAAAATGCAAAGGCTGCCATCCAAAACGAGAAGGCTGCTGCAATGACCGAACTGAAAAATCAGATTGCCACACTTTCAATCGAAGTGGCTGAAAAGGTTCTTGAAAAAGAACTTTCTGACAAATCGGCTCAGGAAGCTTTGGCAAAAACAATGATTAACGAAACCAAACTGAATTAATAAGATGGCGGGAATCAGAGCAGCAAAACGATATGCCAAAGGGCTGATGCAGTTTGCCAACGAGACTTCTCAGGCAGATATGCTCAACCGGGAAATGATCGATCTGAAAAATTCGATTCAGGCGAGCCGTGAATTGAGCAGTTTTCTGGCTTCACCCGTTTTGGATGCCAAAAGAAAGGTTGCGATCTCAAAAGAACTGTTCAAAGGTTTCTCAAAGGTTTCACAGAATTTCATCGAACTGGTCATCAACCAGGGAAGAGGAGACATATTGAAAGAAATTTCAGCACAGTTTACAGAGCAGTACAACAGGATGCACAACATCACGACTGCAGAATTCATTTCAGCAGTTCCGTTTGATGCCAATCTGGTCAACAGCATCGTGATGGAAGCCAAACAGAAGCTGGGCGACACTTCGACCATCAATATCGAAACCAAAGTGGATCCGGAGCTGATCGGAGGTTTTGTGCTCAGAATGGGTGACAGACAAATCGATTCAAGTGTGAAGTCAAAACTGAACCGATTGAAAAAAGATTTTGAAAGAAACGAATACATCGTTAAATTCTAAAAAAGAAAAAATCCCGCAAAGGGTAATTATATTAAATTAGAAACATTACTAAAATGGCAGAAATAAAACCGGCTGAAGTTTCAGCAATCTTAAAACAACAACTTTCAAACTTCGACATCAAAGTTGAATTGGCTGAGGTTGGAACCGTACTCAGTGTTGGTGACGGTATCGCACGTGTTTACGGATTGGACAACGCACAGTATGGTGAGTTGGTTGAATTTTCCAACGGACTGGAAGGAATGGTACTGAACCTTGAAGAAGACAATGTGGGTATCGTATTGCTCGGCCCATCAAAAGACATCAAGGAAGGTGACACCGTAAAAAGAACCAAAAGAATTTCTTCTCTTCGTGTAGGTGAAGGAATGCTGGGACGTGTTGTCGATATGCTGGGTAACCCGATTGACGGAAAAGGACCGATCGAAGGTGAACTTTTCGAAATGCCGATCGAAAGAAAAGCACCCGGTGTAATCTATCGTCAGCCTGTGAGCGAACCGCTTCAGACAGGTATCGTTGCGATCGACTCTATGATTCCGATCGGACGCGGACAGAGAGAGCTGATCATCGGTGACCGTCAGACAGGTAAAACTGCGGTTGCGATTGACACCATTTTGAATCAAAAAGAATTTTATGACCGTGGCGAACCGGTTTACTGTATCTATGTTGCAGTCGGCCAGAAAGGTTCTACCGTGGCTCAGATCATGAATACACTGCATGCACACGGTGCGGACAAATACACGATTATAGTTGCTGCAAACGCATCTGACCCTGCACCAATGCAGGTTTATGCGCCAATGGCAGGTGCTGCAATCGGTGAGTATTTCAGAGATACAGGCCGTCCAGCTTTGGTTGTTTATGACGACCTTTCTAAACAGGCGGTTGCTTATCGTGAAGTATCACTGCTGCTTCGTCGTCCGCCAGGACGTGAGGCTTATCCGGGTGACGTCTTCTATCTGCACTCAAGACTTTTGGAAAGAGCTGCAAAAATCATCGGTGATGACCGTGTTGCCGCACAGATGAACGACCTGCCCGAATCACTGAAAGGAAAAGTAAAAGGAGGCGGTTCACTGACTGCACTTCCGATCATCGAAACCCAGGCGGGTGACGTATCTGCCTATATTCCGACCAACGTGATTTCAATTACTGACGGTCAGATCTTCCTTGAATCGGATCTGTTCAACTCGGGTATCCGTCCTGCGATCAACGTAGGTATCTCGGTTTCACGTGTGGGTGGTAACGCTCAGATCAAACCGATGAAAAAAGTTTCGGGAACGCTGAAACTTGACCAGGCACAGTACAGAGAACTTGAAGCATTTGCAAAATTCGGTTCTGACCTGGATGCTGCAACCATGGCTGTGATCGGAAAAGGTGAAAGAAACGTTGAGATTCTGAAACAGAATGTTCACTCACCCATCCCGGTTGAAGAGCAGGTGGCAATCATCTATGCAGGTACAAACGGTCTTTTGAAAGATGTTCCGGTTGAAAAAGTAAAAGAATGGCAGGAAGATTTCCTTTCTCTGATGAGAAACAAACATGCTGATACGCTGGAACAAATCAGAAAGAGAGATTACAGCGATGAGATTCTGAATGTGCTGAAAACTGCAATTGCAGATACAACAGGAAAATATAATTAATCAAAGTCATCAAATTTAAAGCATGGCAAACTTAAAGGAAATACGAAGCAGGATCGGTTCGGTTGCGTCAACCATGCAGATTACCAGCGCCATGAAAATGGTGTCTGCTGCCAAGTTGAAACGTGCACAGGATGCCATCCTTCAGCTTCGTCCGTATGCCGACAAACTGAGAGATATCCTTCAGAACATCAGTTCAAACCTCGACAGCAGTGTCGGCGGCGATCTGACGGTTCAGAGAGAAGTCAAAAAGTTGCTGCTCATCGTGGTGACTTCAAACAGAGGTTTGGCGGGTGCGTTCAACTCGAGTGTGATCAAAAGAACCAATCTGATTGTTTCCGAAGCAAAAGATGCGGGAATTGAAGTTGAGATTTTGGCGATCGGAAAGAAAGGTCATGACCTGCTGAAAAAACATGTGACGATTTACAAAAACAGTTCATCCATTTGGGACGATCTGTCTTATGAAAACATTGCAGCCCTTTCTGAAGAAGTGGTTGAGAAATTCAGCAATTCGGAATTTGACCAGGTGAGAATCATCTATAACCAGTTTAAAAATGCGGCTACACAGATCGTAACCGACGAACAGTATCTGCCGGTTGAGCTTTCTGCCGAAGAGACCGCAGAACACGCTGTTCATGCTGATTATATTTTTGAACCGTCAAAAGAAAAGATCTTAACCGATCTGATTCCGCAGACTTTGAAAACCCAATTGTACAAAACCATTCTGGATTCAAATGCGTCTGAACACGGAGCACGAATGACAGCGATGCACAAGGCAACCGACAATGCGGACACGCTCAGAAAAGAGCTGGTGCTTCAATACAACAAAGAACGTCAGGCAGCCATCACCAACGAAATCCTTGAAATCGTGGGGGGTGCTGAGGCATTGGATTCCTGACGATGTGTTTATAAAAGTGTTAAAAAGACGGGCCTGTTCCCGTCTTTTTTTATTGAATTGAAATTAATCACTGAAATTTCACACGAATTGCAGATATTAGCAAAAAAAATAAATGGTCTGGGAAATCTTTTTGGGAATTGTTTTTATCATGCTGGCTCTTGATTTGGGAGTCTTCAACAAAAATGCGCATATTATTTCTCATAAAGAAGCTGCCAAATGGACTGCTTTCTGGGTCTCGCTTGCACTTGCCTTTGGCGGCGTTCTCTACTGGCTGTTTGCGCACGAACACATAGACAATCCGCTGAATTACACCCCGAGGACGGCACTGTCAAAATACTTGCAGGGTTATCTGGTCGAACTGTCGCTCTCGATTGACAATATATTTGTAATCGCAGTTATTTTCAGATCCTTCAGCGTTCCCCAGAAATATCAGCACAGGGTCTTGTTTTGGGGAATCATCGGTGCAATCGTATTCAGGGCGCTGATGATCTTCTTCGGTATCTGGCTGATTGAAAAAATCGACTGGATAACCTATGTTTTTGGTGCATTCCTGATCTATACCGCCATCAAAATGGCAGGTCCGCATGACGATTCCCAATTTGATCCGAAGAACAGTAAAATCTTTAAAGCGGTTCGAAAAATACTTCCGGTTACCGGTAGTCTGCATGGTCAGAAACTGATGATCAGAAAAATGGGGAAACTGTTTGTGACGCCGCTTTTTGTTGCATTGATCGTCATTGAATTCACAGACATACTTTTTGCACTCGACAGCATACCCGCAGTGCTTGCAATCACAGAAGATCCGTTTATCGTATTCTCTTCCAACATCATGGCGATACTCGGTCTGAGATCGATGTATTTCTTTTTGGCCAACGTCATCGACAAGTTTGCTTATCTGAAATACAGTCTGATGGTGATTCTGATTTTTGTGGGAATCAAAATGCTTCTGCACGGCTACCTCAAAGATAATCAGATCGAAGTGCCCGAATGGCTTTCGCTGGGTGTAATCATCTTATCGCTTGCCGGCGGAATTTTGTACTCATTGTACAGAAATAAAAAATCAGAAATTTTGAAAAATTAGGTTTTTCTAAAAAAAAGAATTGTAAAATTGTGAATTATTGACTAAAATAAACCTAAATTTAGCAATTGATTAACCCATGAATTATAAACAAAATTTGTTTTACTTATGAGAAAACTTTTACTCGTCCTTGTGTTTCTTCAATACCTGGTCAGTTCACAGGCTCAAAATGCCAGCATTATGGTGAACCCTGCCGGCAGTGCTGAGTCTAATTTTACTGCTGAACAGCTGTTGACAGATGTGTTGTTGGATGGCGGAGCCTGTTCTTCCTCATCCAATTTTCAATTAAAAGACAATCCAACTGAACCTTTTCCGAGCGCGAACAGGAGTTGGGGATATTTTAAAAAAGGAACTTCCAATTTTCCTTTTGAGGAAGGAATCGTTCTGACCTCGGGCTATGCCAAAGATGCTGAAGGCCCCGATACCGGAATCGTATCCAAAGGCGGATATGAATGGCTCGGAGATGACGACGCATCGGTTCTGGCATTGATTACCACCAATAATGCGACAGTTTTTGAATTTGATTTTATTCCGCAGGGAAATGTAATCTCTTTCAGATATATATTCGCTTCAGAAGAATATCCCGATTGGGCATGTTCTTCATTTAATGATGTATTTGCATTCCTAATCAGCGGTCCCGGAATTACAAACGATCCCGGACTTTCAGGCAAAAACATTGCGTTGCTGCCTGACGGGAACCCGGTTACCATCAATACCGTAAATGACGACTGGTGCGGAAACCCTGACTTTTATGTTGCCGGTCCGTTTTCGGATATAGAATACGGCGGCAGGACAGTGCCACTGACTGCACAGGCAAACGTAATTCCCGGACAAACCTATCACATCCGTCTGCTGGTTGCAGATGCAAGCGATACTTCGTATGATTCGGCAGTATTCCTTGAGGCCGGTTCATTCCACCTGAGCTCTGTGATTGTAGATTCAAACGGTGTTCCTTTGGGTGATGAACTCTATATCTGCGGTCAGGATGAATACACATTGTATGTGAACGCAGATCCGACCCAAAACAGTATCCAATGGTTTCTCAATGGCGACCCGATTACCGGAGCAACCTCAAACTCATTGGTGATCAATCAGTCGGGAACATATAAGGTGGAAGTCTCAAACGGAGATTGTACTTCCACAGATGAAATTATAGTCACCTTTGGAGAACTACAGACCAATGGTGATACATTCACACTCGAACGGGTCGACCTCAACGGCGACGGTTTTGAAATATTTGACCTGACCGAAGTCGAACCTATGGTGCTCGACAATCCGGCAGAGGCTGTCTTCAGATATTATCCGACAGAAGCAGATGCCGAAAATCAGACCAATGAGATTGCAAACCCTACTGCATTCAATGCAGCAAACGAAACAGTGGTTTGGGCAAGAGTGACCAAAGGCGGTGAAGGCTGTATGAAGATTGTTAAGATCATTCTGAAAGTAAAACCCAACTGTATCAACCCCGAACCTGCATGTTCAAATGACGAAGGATTCGGTCTGAATATTCCTTTTCAGGGAGACGGAACCATTCCGGAATCCGCACCTCCGGGTCCAAATTACGGTTGTCTGTACAGTCAGCCTTATCCGAGATTTTATTATTTCAAGATCGCTGAATCAGGAGATTTGTATTTTGATTTGAATCAGTACACTGAACCGGATCAGCAGGGAACACCGATAGACGTTGACTTTATTGTTTGGGGTCCGTTTACAGAAGTGCCCTGTGAATATACCGCACTGCAGCAGGTTGTGGATTGCAGCTATTCTCCAAGTGCATTTGAATATGTTTCGATAGAAGGAGCATTGGAAGGTGAATACTATATCATGATGATCACCGATTATGCCGGTTCTTACGGAATGTTCGGTTATGTGAATCTGATTTTTGACTCTGCAAATTCAACCGGTAGTTTTGACTGTTCGATTGTAACCGGAGAAAGAACTTATTCTGAGTGCGACGATGACAATGACGGTCAGGTGGTATTTGATCTGGCAGCAATCGCAACCGATCTGACCGACGGAAACCCGGCATTGACCGTTAAGTTTTATTCGAACGAAGAAGATGCGACCAACGATACCGGTAACAACGTCATTCCGACCGGACCATTCACAGTGGCTGCGGCAGACGCGCCGGTAACCATTTACGGACAGGTAAAAGACGGAATGGGCGAGGTCACAAAAGTGTGGACTGTGGTTCTGGATATATATCCGGGAATCGAAGGTCATCATGATGCACTGTACTCGACCTGCGACATTGGCGGCGACGGAGTTGAAACCATCAATCTGACATTGATCAATGTAATTGACAATCCGGAGCAGTACAATATTCGTTACTACACCAACGAGGCAGATGCAAATGCCGGAAACAATAACAACATTCAGAATCCTCAAGCCTATCTGACCGGTAATGCGGTGATTTATGTGAGAATTCAAAATGAAGACGGCTGCTATGCAGTGGTGAAGATTACAATCGAAATTACAGATCTGTTTGTTGATCTGGGCGACGACTTCAATATGTGTGAAGGTGAAGCTCAGCTGACTGCTCAGGGTGACTTTGGTGAAGGCGCAAGTTTTGTATGGCAGCTGAACGGTGAAGTAATCATGGGTGAAGACGGACAGACACTGACAATTTCCGGACCGGGTACTTATACCGTTCTTGTTACTTCAGGTGACGGCTGTACAGGATCTGATTCTGTAACCGTCGGTTTGGACGAACTTACAGTTGATCTTGGCGATGGATTCTCTATGTGTGAAGGTGAATTTGAACTGACTGCACACGGAAGTTTTGAAGGATTCGAAAGCGTGACTTATGAATGGTCAAGAAACGGAGTTGTCATAGAAGGAGCAGACGGACAGACACTGATCATCAATCAGACCGGAACCTATACCGTGCATGTAACCACCGAATGGGGCTGTACCGGTTCAGATTCGATAGTGATTTCTCAGGGAGATGCACCGATCATCACCGGAGTGACTTACGGACCGGATTATATACTGATCGAGGCAACAGGCGGTGCAGAACCTTATCTGTATTCGATTACCGGTGTGGTTTGGCAGGAGAGCAATCAGTTCTTCTATCTGCAGCCCGGAAAATATACGATCTATGTAAAATCGGCTGAAGGCTGTATCACTTCTCAGGAAATTGCAGTCTTTAAGATTCCGACTATGTTTACACCGAACGGTGACGGTATCAACGATACCTGGAACATACCGAACCTCGATGTTTATCCGGGTTCAACGGTGGTGATCTATGACCGAAACGGGAGACTGGTTCATCAGGCCGAACTGACCTCAAACACGATTTGGGACGGATATTATATGAACGGTCAAAAGGCCCCTACTCAGGATTACTGGTATATAATCAATATAACTGACGGACGGAAATTTACAGGACATGTGACTGTGAAAAGCCGTGGTGAGAAAAATTAACAATTCGGGCTCCGGGTCACCGATCCGGAGCCTCAATTCAAAAAGAAAATTTTTAGCAGCTAAAATATACTCCTAAAATGAAAAAACTAAATTTACTCTTAATAACAGCTTTGAGTTTCATAAGTATGAAAACTTTCGCACAGTCCAGTCTGCCTTTTGATGAGCAATACTACATCATGGATAAATTCCTGGTCAATCCGTCATTTACGGGCGCCGAGGATGACATCATCTTCAGAGCTTCACACAGAAGACAGTGGGACAATATGCCGGACGGACCGGTTACAACGATTGCCAGCGCACATGCCAATATCGTTGACCGTGTGGGACTCGGACTTTATTTTATGAATGACCACAACGGAAATACCAAAATGAACAGTTTCAACCTGTCTGCCGCCTATCATATTCCGATCGGCGACAAAAAGAAAAGACAGCTCGGACAGTTCTCGTTTGGTACTTCTTTGAGTTTTGCAGGAATGCATTTCACGGGTGAAACCGAACTTCCGAACGACCCGGTTTACAACGATATGGAAACCAGAGTCTATATTCCTTATATCAATTTTGGTGCTTCTGCAACTTATGACGGTTGGATGATCGGTATTTCTGCACTCGACATTCCGTTGAGCTACAACAATCCGATTGTAAACCAGTATGAGCCAAGCCCGACTTTCTATTACGGAATGTTGGCAAAAACCATCAATCTGTCTTCACAGTTTGAATTGGAACCGATGGTTGCCTACCGTTCAAACTTTGACAAAGACAGTCGTTTTGACGGAAATCTGAGAGCAAAAGCCAAGTTCCAGGATATGGCAATCTGGGCAGGTGCAAATTACAGAATGGATTTCTTTGACGGCGAATCTCAGGCACTCAGCGTGTCTCCGATGATCGGTGCAAAGATTGGAAGAATGAATATGGCATTTGCATACAATATCGGTTTGAGCGATATGAAGTATGAAGGAAACGACGGTTTCACAGCAGTTCTCGGATTCGATATCGAGAATTTCTTCAACCCCGGATTTGAATAAAGAAATAGTTTTCATTTTTTTAAATAGGGCAGCTTCGGCTGCCTTTTTTTGATTGATTCGGAAAATTGTTTGGAGCTGATTTAATTTGAGACTCGCTTTAAAATTGTAATTTTGAAGAATGTATCTGAAGGAAATCAAATTAAGAAATTTCAAAAATTTTATCGAGTCAGACTTTGAATTTTCACCCAAATTAAATGCATTTGTAGGCAGAAACGGAGTGGGGAAGACCAATGTGCTGGATTCGATTCATTATCTGGCTTTGACCAAAAGTTATCTCAATTATTCAGATATTCAGAACATCAATTTTGACAATGATTTTTTTACGCTGGAAGGGATTTTTGAAAAAGAAAAAAGCGAAGATGTCATTTTTCTTTCGGTTCAAAAAGAAAAAGGAAAACAGCTCAAACGGAATTCAAAAACTTTTGAAAGGATGTCTGACCACATCGGCCTTTATCCGTTGGTGATGATTTCGCCCTACGATCTGGATCTGATCAAAGAAGGAAGCGAGGTGAGACGAAAATTCATCGACAACATCATTTCCCAATCTGACAAAGAATATCTTTCAACTCTGATCCGATACAATCGTGTGCTGTTGCAGAGAAATACACTGTTGAAATATTTTTTTCTGAATCACACCTTTGATTCAAATTCGCTTGAAATCTATGATTCGGAACTGACTCCGCTCGGTGAATTTATTTATGAAAAACGAAAAGAACTGATCGCCCAGCTGATTCCGGTTTTCAAAGATTATTACAAACTGATTTCAAAAGGAAACGAAAGCGTTGACATTGTTTACAATTCTTCGCTCGACGAAAAACCCTTTGCAGAACTGCTCAAATCGGGTCTGGACAATGACCGGATGGCTCAGTACACAAAGCTCGGTATTCACAAAGACGATCTTGAATTTAAAATTACGGGTTATCCGATCAAAAAATTCGGTTCTCAGGGACAGCAGAAATCTTTTTTGATTGCACTGAAACTGACACAGCTTGAACTGATCAAAAAAAATCTCAAACTGACACCGATTCTTCTTTTGGATGATATTTTCGACAAATTGGATGAAACCAGGGTTGAACAACTGATCAAACTGGTCAACGAAGAAAGATTCGGACAAATATTTATTTCGGATACCCATCCCGAAAGAACCGGCAGCATTCTTCAAAAAATTAACGCAGAAAGCAGGATATTTGAATTATGAGAAAACAGAATTTACAAAATTTGGGAGATGCGATCAAACAGGTTTTTTCTGATTTGGGAATTGAAGAAAATATTCTTGCAACCCAGGCTGAGCTGGCTTTTGAGCAGATGATGGGAAAATACATCATGGGATATGTTGAATCATTTCACATCAAAGACAGAGAGCTGCATATCCGGATCAAATCACCCGAATTGAAAAGTGAACTGTCTATGGGAAAATCAAAAATAAAAGATCATATCAACCAGGAATTGAAGCAGGATTATCTGACCGAAATTAAATTTTTGTAATGCCGCTGATTGAAAATTCAGAATATCATATTCCCGGATTTTTATACAAAAATCCTCATTTTACAACCATTTACGTCAATAAGGTCAGAAAGACGATTCGGCCGTATTATAAAAGAGAACGGCTCGAATTGGCTGACGGTGATTTTCTGGACATTGATTTTATTCTGCAAAATCAAAAAAAAGCAGTTCTTCTCTGTCACGGTCTGGAAGGCAGTTCCGGCCGGAATTACAACAATACGGCTGCAGGATATTTTCTGAAAAATGATTTTTCGGTTTTTGCCTGGAACAATCGAAGCTGCAGCGGCGAGATGAACCGGTTGCCGAGACTTTATCACCATACTTCAATTGACGATTTTGACAGTGCAGTCAAATTCGTAATGGAACGTGGTTTTGAAGAAATTTATCTGTTGGGATTTTCAATGGGCGGTGTTCAGATTTTGAATTATTTTGGAAAAACCGATCCTGACAAAAGAATCAAAGCAGGTGTTGCGGTTTCGTCGCCGATTTATTTGAAAACCACTGCAGAAACGCTGAAAAGTGGATTTAATCGGATTTATCTTGAGAATTTTCTGATCGCAATCAAAAAGAAATTACGTCAAAAAGCTGAAAAATATCCTGATCTTGCAGATTGGGAAAAAGTTTTGGCTGCAAAGGATTTTGACGGTATCGATGAATATTTTACTGCGCCGGTTCACGGTTTTTCAAGTGCAGATGATTATTATGCAAAAGCTTCGCCGGGAGCAGTGCTTCAGAATATCAAAACGCCTGTTTTGATACTGAATTCATTGGATGATCCGTTTTTGGGAGCAGACAGTTATCCAAAAGAAATTGCTTCAAAATCAGATTTTGTTTTTTTGGAAACGCCTGAACACGGCGGTCATTGCGCCTTTCCGATGAAAACCGGCAAATTTTCCTATTCCGAAATGAGGGCTTACGAATTTTTCAATTCAGAGATAACTGCCAGCGGGTTGTGAGCTGAAAACACAGAACTTCCTGCCACCAGCACATCAGCACCCAATTGGGCGAGCTGTTCAGCATTGCCCGGCCCGACGCCGCCATCGACTTCAATCAGTACATCCGCATTTTTACGGTCGATCAGTTCGCTTGCTCTGACCAGTTTTTCATAAGTATTTCTGATAAATTTCTGACCGCCGAATCCCGGATTGACACTCATGATCAGCAGCAGATCGATGTCTCGGATGATGTCTTCGAGCAGTTCGATGGGTGTGTGCGGATTCAGTGCAACACCGGCTTTCATTCCTTCATCCTTTATCGCCTGAACCGTTCTGTGCAGATGGGTGCAGGCTTCATAATGAACCGTCAGTATGTCTGCACCGACTTCTTTGAATTCTTTGATATATCGTTCCGGCTGAACAATCATCAGATGGGTGTCCAGAATTTTGTCGGTCAGTCCGTCGATTGTCTTGATCACCGGCATTCCGTATGAAATGTTCGGTACAAAAACACCGTCCATCACATCGAGATGAATCCATTCGGCTTCGCTCTGGTTGAGCATTTTAATTTCTTTGGCGAGATTTCCAAAATCGGAGGCGAGGACAGAAGGTGCGACAATCGGCATAATGATTTAGTTTATGCAAAGATAAGCTTAACTCAAAATGTAAAAAGGAATTGATAAAAAAATCATGCTCCTTGCAAATTGGATTCTCCATTTATTAATTGGGAATTCCAATAATATCTTTAGTTTTACAAAATCAGCTTATACAAAAAAAATTAAATTATGAATGATTCTACGGTTATCAATGATATTAGTTTTGGTTTGATTATTTGGCAGATCGTCGCCCTGATTTTTATTTTGTGTCTGATTTATTTTGGTTTTAAACTTTATAAAAAGCTGAATAAATATCTTGACCTCAAAATGAGAGAAATGAAAAATCAGAAATAGTGAATTGCTCTTAATTCGAATAAAAAAATCCCAAAACCGTTAAGTTTTGGGATTCAATATCAATGTTTTTGAAAAAAATTATCTTCCGATATAAGTTTTCAAAATCTTGCTTCTCGAAGTGTGTTTCAATCTTCTGATCGCTTTTTCTTTGATCTGACGAACTCTTTCGCGGGTCAGATCAAAAGTTTCACCGATTTCTTCTAGTGTCATCGGATGTGCACCATTCAGACCAAAATAAAGACGAATCAAATCTGCTTCTCTCGGAGTCAGCGTCTGAAGCGCTCTTTCAATTTCAACTCTCAGCGATTCAACCATCAGTTCACCGTCAGGGCTTGGAGATTCACCGGTATTCAAAACGTCATACAGGTTTGAATCCTCACCTTCAACCAAAGGTGCATCCATGGATACGTGACGACCCGAGTTTTTCATCGATTCTTTCACATCGGTTTCAGACATATCCAAAAGTTCTGAAATTTCTTCAGCAGAAGGAGCTCTTTCGTGTTCCTGTTCCAAAGTTGCATAAGCCTTGTTGATCTTGTTGATCGACCCGATTTTGTTCAAAGGCAGACGTACGATTCTCGACTGTTCAGCCAATGCCTGAAGGATCGACTGTCTGATCCACCAAACCGCATAAGAAATAAATTTGAAACCTCTGGTTTCGTCAAATCTCTGTGCTGCCTTGATCAAACCGAGATTTCCCTCGTTGATCAGGTCAGGAAGACTCAGTCCCTGGTTTTGATACTGCTTGGCAACCGAAACCACAAAACGAAGATTCGCTTTGGTCAGTTTTTCCAATGCCCTTCTGTCACCCGCTTTAATTTTTTGTGCCAATTCAACTTCTTCATCTGCAGTGATCAGATCCACCTTGCCAATTTCCTGCAAATACTTGTCAAGTGAAGCAGTTTCTCTGTTGGTTACCTGCTTCGTAATTTTTAGCTGTCGCATTCTGTATTGTTAGATTTTTTTAGATTAAATTTATGTGCGCAATGATATATACGGAGTAAACGTGCAAAATGTTACATAAGTATGAAAAAGTTTGTTAAACCTGTAAATTTCTTATGAATATTGAAGAATTCAGAGACTTTTGTCTCAAAAAACCCTTTGTTTCCGAAGAATTTCCATTTGGACCCGAAACACTGGTTTATAAAGTTGCCGGAAAAGTTTTTGCGCTCTGCGGTTTGGATGAAGCAGAATTCAGTGTCAATCTGAAATGCGATCCTCAATATGCCGAAGAACTCAGAGAAAATTATTCCGAAATCAAACCCGGTTATCACATGAACAAAAAGCATTGGAATACGGTTTCATTTGAAGGAAATCTGACCGACGAACTGCTGTGCCGGCTGATTGACCATTCTTACCAAAAAGTCATTGAATCATTTCCAAAAAAGAAAAGACAGGAATTGGGTCTTTGATTTAATTCTGTTGCATCAGAAAATGCATCGCCACATTGTTTTTCAGTACATGGATGGTATCGCTTTCTGCATTTTTCCAAATCAGATAAGGCGATTTCAGATTTCTTAAAATTCTTTCGGAACCGTTATTTGTAAAAAGAGACGAATCATTGAAAGCATCGGTCAGATCATCATCAATCAGTTTTGCATCAGTCTTGAGATAAAAAGGTTCGTTGATCCGCAAAGAACCGTCTCTTTCCAATGACCATTCAATCATATACGGATTGATCAGCGTGCTTTTTTCGACATAAACCTTTGAACTGTTCAGCACAAATCTGACCATAATGATCAATGCGATGAATATTAAAAACACTGTGATCCAATAGACGATTTTCCACTGGCTGCCCGATTTTTTCTTTGGTTTCAAATTCACCTTTATTGATTGATTGTTGAACAAAAATAGCAAAAAAAGAGAAGCCTTGGTTTCATTGGGTCAAAGTATAAATCAAATCTCGAAAAATGGCTAAATTTGCAGATTCAAAGATCAGCGAATGCAATATCATCACAGAGAAATCGAGGCCAAATGGCAAAAATACTGGGAAGAAAACCAAACCTTTAAGGCGACAAACCATTCGAACAAACCCAAATGTTATGTGCTGGATATGTTTCCGTATCCGTCGGGAGCGGGTTTGCACGTCGGTCATCCGCTGGGCTATATCGCGTCTGATATTTATTCGAGATACAAAAGACTCAAAGGTTTCAATGTGCTGCATCCGATGGGTTATGATTCATTCGGTCTTCCCGCCGAACAGTATGCGATACAGACCGGACAGCATCCGGCGGTGACCACCGAAGTCAACATCAACGGTGGAGTTGACAAACAGGGAAACAAGATTGAAGGCTATGAAAAACAATTGAAAAAACTGGGTCTTTCCTATGACTGGAGCAGAGAATTCAGAACTTCTGATCCGAATTATTACAAATGGACCCAGTGGATTTTTATTCAATTGTTCAATTCTTATTATGACAAAGATTTAGACAAAGCAGTCGGAATTGACGAACTGATCAAAAAATTTGAAAACAGCGGAAACATCGATGTCAACGCGGTTTGCGATGATGACACACCCGAGTTTGACGCTGAAAAATGGAAACAATTTTCGGAAAAAGAAAAACAGCAGATTTTGCTCAAATACAGACTGACTTATTTGGCAGAAGCGGTGGTCAACTGGTGCCCCGGACTGGGAACCGTTTTGGCAAATGACGAAGTGGTCAACGGCGTTTCTGAAAGAGGAGGTTTTCCGGTCATCAGAAAAAGAATGACCCAATGGATGATGAGAATTACCGCTTATGCGGACAGGCTGCTCAATGATCTTGAAAAAATCGACTGGCCAGAACCGATCAAGGATGCACAGACCTATTGGATCGGGAAGAGCAAAGGTGCTTCTGTGAATTTTAATGTACTGCCCTCAAATGAGTCAACTTTGAACCAGGAATTGAAGATCGAAGTTTTTACCACCCGGCCGGATACCTTGTACGGCGTGTCCTATCTGTGTCTAGCGCCGGAACATCCATTAGTTAAAAAGATAGTGACCGACGAAAGAAAAGAGGCGATTCTTGACTATATCGAACAAACATCAAAGCGTTCCGAAAGAGAACGAATGGCTGATGTCAATAAAATCACCGGTGAATTCACAGGTGCTTATGCATTGCATCCGCTGACCAAAAAGGAAATTCCGATCTGGATCGGAGATTATGTTTTGTCGGGTTACGGAACAGGTGCGGTGATGGCGGTTCCGGCAGGAGATGAACGCGATTTTAAATTTGCATCACATTTCAATCTGCCGATTCCAAATATATTCAAGGGTAAAGATGCTGAACTTCCTTATGTTGAAAAAGGAGATTTCAAATTGATTAATTCGGCTGATATCAACGGTTTGAATTATAAGGAAGCCACTGAAAAAATCATTAAAATTCTTGAAGAGAAAGGAATCGGAAAAGGAAAAGTAAACTTCAGACTGAGAGATGCTGTGTTTTCGAGACAAAGATATTGGGGTGAACCGGTGCCGGCTTACTATAAAGAAGGTGTTCCGTATATGCTGGATGACAAACATCTTCCGCTGCTACTGCCCGAAGTGGATGAATATCTGCCGACCGAAGCGGGTGATCCGCCATTGGGTAGGGCAAAAGACTGGGCATGGGATACAAAATCCGGAAAGGTTGTCTGCAATGAGCTGATCGATCATCAGACCGTATTTCCGCTCGAGCTGAATACAATGCCGGGATGGGCGGGCAGTTCATGGTATTTTCTGAGATATATGGATGCGGAAAATAAAAATGAATTTGTCTCAAAAGAAGCGCTTGATTATTGGAAAGATGTTGACTTGTATCTGGGCGGAAGCGAGCACGCGACCGGACATTTGCTGTATTCAAGATTTTGGCAGAAATTTCTTTTTGACAAGAAACTGGTGCCAACAGATGAATATGCTAAAAAACTGATCAACCAGGGGATGATTCTGGGACAGAGTGCGTTTGTTTATAGGGCCGATTTCCCTGAATTTGTACGTGCAGGAGATAAAGAACCAAAAAAGTTACCATTTTTTTACGTTAGTTATAATCACGTGAAAGAAAATAATGAAATTTTAGAATTAATCAAAAATAATAAAACTCAATTTTCAGAAACATTTTATAAAATTTTATTTTCAAGGCTTGGAACAATTGATGGCTCTAATCTTTCTTATGTTTATCATATTTTACAAAGTGAATACGATGTAGATTATCCCGTTCTTGATAAAATCCTTTCAGAAGAACAAAAAGACTTCGTAAAGTATTTTCAAGAAAAAGTATTTGGTCAAATAAAAAATAGAATAAAAGCCATTGATGAAAGTAGAGCAAAACGAATTCATGGAATTACCTTTCACCCCATCCACGTCGATGTCAACTTATTAAAAGACGGCGGAGACGAACTCGATATCGAGAAATTCAAAGCTTGGCGCGAAGAATATGCAGATGCCGAATTCATACTGGAAAACGGAAAATACATCTGTGGCCGTGAGGTGGAGAAGATGTCGAAATCAAAATACAATGTGGTCAATCCGGATGATATTTGTAAACGGTACGGTGCGGATACGCTTCGAATGTATGAGATGTTTCTCGGCCCGTTAGAACAATCGAAACCTTGGAATACCCAGGGTTTGAGCGGTGTGTATTCGTTTTTGAAAAAATTCTGGAAACTCTATCACAACGGTGAAAATGAAGAATTCTTTTTATCAGATGAACAGCCTTCGAAAGCCGAAATGAAGATTTTGCATCAGGCCATCAAAAAGGTGGATGAAGATGTCAATCACTTTTCATTCAACACTTCGGTTTCAAATTTTATGATTGCGGTGAATGAACTGACCAAACTGAGCTGCAACAAAAGAGAAGTTTTGGAACCGCTTGCCGTTTTGATTTCTCCTTATGCACCGCATATAGCAGAGGAGATTTGGAGAAAAGCCGGACATGACCAAAGCATTTCTTTTGCTGAATTTCCGGTATTTGATGCCAAATGTCTGGTGGAAGATGCCAAGGAATATCCGGTTTCGTTCAATGGCAAAATGCGTTTCAAATTAGAATTGCCGATGGATCTGACCAAAGAACAAATTCACCAAGCGGTGATGGCAGACCCCAGAACCCAAAAACAATTGGACGGGAAGACTCCTAAGAATGTCATCATCGTCCCGGGAAAAGTCATCAATATTGTGGAGTAAAATGCATTTCTGACAATAAAAAATTCATTCCTGAGCGCAGAGAATGATTTTTTTGTTTTTGGAATTAGATAAAAAAAGAAAGCAAATCTTCAGATTTGCTTTCTTAACCAACCTAAGCTTATTAGCTTAACCAACCTAAACTTTATTTTTTAATCGACTTGTATAAAAATAATGTTATATTCTCTTTTTTAGGGTTTGTAAATCATTCCCACTTGGACATCGTTATCTTCTGTTAAAGCGTACACTGTGTAAGCTCCTTCTGTCAGTCCGTTTATATTCGCCTTGAAATTTGAATCCGAAACGCTTGCTGTCCCAACCAGATTATCGTTTTCGTCAAAAATTTCAACCTCTGTCATCGCTACATCACCAGTATTTATCTCCAGAGTACCGGTTGTTGTGCTAAAGTTCACTTCCATCGTCTTGTAAGGATTGCTCCCTCCAATTCTGATTCCTGAAGTTCCGCCTGTCTTGGTCTGCCCATACAGACCTGCAGACATTGCAACTATTAAAATAAATACTAACTTTCTCATAATGGTACAAAGATATTCCCTATAATTCTATTAAAACCTACCAAGAATTTGGTATTTTTACTCCGACTATAAAATTCACAGGGTTGAATTTGGTAATTTTACTTTAAAAATGAAATTCAGAGCATTCATATTTCTATTTTTTGTGTCGGTTTCCGTATTTGCTCAGTCTGTGGTGGATCTGATGGAAAAAGATTACCTATATTATAAGAACAATGTCAGCACCAAACCCGATTCATCTCTGATTCATCTTCAAAATGCATTGAAGTTAAACCGTTCGTACAAAGATAAGAATTGGGAAGCAGATTTGATCTACGGAATCGGATATTGTTATTTTACGATGCAAAATTATAAATTGGCAATTGAGAATTTTGAGAAAGCAATTAGGCTGGCGGATGAAATAGGCAATCAAAACATTTTAGGAAAAGCATATAACAACATTGGTTTAATTTATTCTTATCAGAATAAAACTAAAATTGCATTGGAGTATTATCACAAATCATTAAAGATAACCGAAAATAGAGAAGAGTATAATGATAATACGATTTCGGTTCTTGGTAATATTGCCGACCTGTATATAATGCAGAAAGATACTGTGAATGCCAGAAGATATTATCAGATGGCAAAACAGCTGGGTGAGAAAGAAGACAAGAAATTGAACCTGGCGGTGGTGTATAACAATATGGCAGTATCTTATATGACCTCAAATAAAGACAGCACTGAATTTTATCTGATCAAAGCAATCAATATATATAAGAATACCGGAAACACTTACGGTCAGATTCGTGCACAAAATAATCTGGCGACCACCATACTGAATTTCAATTCAAAAAAGGATTTTCCAAAGGCATTGAGTTTGTTGGATGAATCACTCAGACTCAGTAATGAAAGTCTCGATATAGAAGCAGAATATTTCACCAACTTTTATTTGGGGAATTATTATGAGAAAGCAGATATAGATTACAGAAAAGCGCTCGACTATTACAACAAAGCCTATGATCTGATCAAAGAAGGATTCAACAATGAATCCACGGTTGAGCTCTACAAAAGATTGTCAAAGACTTATTACGAACTCGGAGATTTTAACCAGGCATATCGCTTCCAGTCCATCCAGCACAATCTTCAGGACAGTATTTTCAGTGTTGAAAAAAACAAAGAGTTTATCGAAACGCTGACCAAATTTGATGTGGAGCGGAAAAATAACCAGATACAACTGCTCAACAAGGAAAAGGAAATTCAAAGAGCTTCAAAACGACTGATCTTTATCGTTTCAATCCTGCTGATTGTTCCATTGATACTTTTGGCAGTCTTTTACAAAAAGCGGCTTGTCTATCAGAAGACAATCAGTCAGCAGGACAAAAGACTTTTTGAAATTGAAAAAGAAACGATTCGTCAGCAGAATCTGATCAAAGGTCAGAAACAGGAAAGATCGAGGATTGCAAAAGAACTTCACGACGGCGTTGGCGGAAAGCTGTCTGCAATCAACATCAAGATGGACCAGCTGAATACCACCATTATCCAGAATGACGAGCTGAAGGAATGCATTGGCCAGCTGCAGGACACAGCAAAAGAGATTCGTTTGATCTCACATGCACTGAACGACAGCGAGTTGAATGAAATAAATTTTGTAGATTTACTCAAACAATTGACAAAGGATTATAAATTATTCTTTTCAGGCGACATACATTTGAATGTTTTTCCGGTCGAAAAGTTCGGCAGAATAGACGATTACAGAAAACATTTTCTCTACCGGGTGATCCAGGAAATTCTTTCAAATTCAATCAAGTATTCGGAAGCAAGAAATATCAATATAGATTGTACATTTGATGACAGATACAGATTCATAGTCGAAGATGACGGTAAAGGTTTTGACATCGGGAATGTCAAACTTGGAATGGGATTAAATAATATTAAAAAAAGGGTTGAAACAATGAAAGGGGTACTGCACATTGATTCCTCAGAAGGCAGAGGGGCGTCCTTCATCATAGAAATTCCGGAGAATGGAGAATTCAAAAATTAAAATAGGACTGGTCGATGACCATCAGCTGATTTTGGACGGTATTCAAAAACTTTTGGATTCGGTGGAAAATTACGAAATCGTTTTTGTTGAAAATCGGGCAAAAGAAGCCTTGGAACAGATGGAAAAAAAACCGGTGGATCTGGTGATTACTGATGTTGCAATGCCGGATATGAACGGCGCACAGTTTATAAAAAAAGTCAGACAAAAAAATCAGAAAGTAAAAATCATGGTGCTGAGCATGTACAAGACCGATCTGGTGGACGACAGCGAAATCAACGGCTACATACTCAAAGAATCATCCAGTGAAACCATACTGAAAAAGGTGCAGGAGGTGCTTGAAAGAGACAGCCGGCTGAGTCAGTTTTCGGAAATCGACACCCAGAACAGCCTGTCAAAAAGAGAGCAGGAGATTGTAATCGAAATCGGAAACGGACTCTCGTCCGAGCAGATCGCAGAAAAACTATTTCTG
>JACFND010000059.1 GCA_019455045.1 Flavobacteriia bacterium | reverse complement strand
GTTTTGGCGCTGATTTTGGCGCGAAGCAATCCAAAATCGGTGACAAAACATTTGACAATCAGCAAATTAAAAATTCAATGATTTTTTCAACAATCCGATTTCAAATCAAACCTCAAATCCCTGCTCTGATCATTCTGTAATTTCCGGAAATATCCTTTTTCAACTCGACTTTCGGATACCATGCCGAAAATACAGCTTTGGTTTCTTCTGCCAGATTCTGATTGATTTCCACATAGACCTTTCCGTCCGGATTTAATTTCTTCAAACCCATTTCCGCAATTTTCTGATAAAAAATTAACGGATTTTCATCTTTTACAAACAAAGCTTTCTTGGGTTCAAAACCGACCACCGAAAAATCCATATTTTCCTTTTCGGAAATCGAAATATAAGGCGGATTGCTAACGATGATGTCAAATTTCGGCAGCGGATCAAAATCCATTTTGAGCAGATTGTCCTGAAAAAAATTGATTTCGGTCTGATGATAATCCGAATTGGTCTGTGCGCAGTTCAATGCTTTCTTTGAAGCATCCATCGCCCACACATCTGCATCCGGAAGTTTATTTTTCAAAACCACAGCAATACAGCCGCTGCCCGTTCCCAAATCGATAATCCTCGATTCGGGATTTGGTTCGTCGGCAAGTATCCATTCGATCAGTTCTTCGGTTTCCGGTCTTGGAATCAGTACGTTTTTATTGACAAAAAATTTCAATCCGTAAAATTCGGTTTCGCCCAGCACATACTGAAAAGGCATTCTGGATTTCAGCTGAAGCAGATAAAGCATAAACAGATTTTTTCTGTCTTCAAACTCATGCCATTCCTCATCCAATGCCAGTCTGAGAATCGATTTGGGTTTTCTGACGATTTTTTCGGCTATACTGTAAAAGATCAGATCAATTTCAGATTTTGAATAAGCAGCCGAAAGTTCTTTTTCAAACTTTTGTTTCAATTCGGACAGTTTCATTTGCTCCGGTTTCTGAAAAGACTGAGCAGTCTTTTTACATTGATATAGGTGAACAGCGCAAAACCGATAAACAGCGCATAGTTGATGATACTGCCGCCGTCGGGCTTCATCAGCCAGGTATAAAATGTATAGGTCACATAAATGCTTGCGCCGACAATCAGTATATACAATATGATGAGAAGTGTCCTTTTGTTCATTGAATCATAGATATTAAAATCCAACGCTTACACCCACGATGGGTCGAAAACCGTTTGAAAAAATACTTTCATTTTCCTTGTAAAGCACATTGTACATCGCACCGGCATAAAACGAAACCTTGCCGCCGCTTCTGTATCCTCCGCCAAGCCAGAGCGCATCCTCATCATAACTGTATGAACCGGACTGTCCTTTGTATTTTGAATTTCCGGTGAAATATTCATAATGACCTCTCAAAAACAGTTCATTGATCGGATAGAAATTCATATAGGGTCCGAAACTGAACAAATTTGATTTCGCATTTTTCCAGCTTGAATACTGATAACCTGCCGTCACACCGCCTTCGAGCCGGGGTGCAATCATATAACCGATATTCGGATAAACCGAAAGTCCGAAATAGTCGTTGCTGCCAAAGCTGACACCCAGTCCGCCGCCGACTCTCCATTTTCCAAAATTCGTTGCCATTCCCAACTGACTGAAAACAGGGACTGAAAACAGAAGCAATAACAGTATTGAAAGCTTTTTCATGGTCTTATGATTAATTGCATAGAATTAAAGGTAAAAATAGCGTATTTTTATTCAAAATTCAAAATTATGGAACTTAAAGACAAAATCCGGGAATTGATAATTGAAAACGAAAGAAAAGAATTGAACGGTCTGAAGGAAATGTTCAAAACCCATTCTAAAGCTGCCGATTTGGATGAAGATACTTCATTGAGCAGTGAGGATTTTGCACAGCAGGATCAGTTCAGGGAATCTGCCAAAGGTCTTGAAATCAGGATCAGTCAGGCAAAGGCGGCTCTGGATAATTTTCTGAATCTCGATCACGGCTCAAAGGACAGTGTTGAACCGGGTGCGATGGTGCTGACTGATTCTTTGAATTTTTATATCGGAATCTCTGCCACTCTGTTTGAATATGAAGGAAAAAAATTCATCGGTCTTGAGCCGAATGCTCCTTTTTATGCCGCGCTGCGTGATGCCAAAAAAGGAGACGAAGTGAGTTACAATCAGCATCAGTATAAGATTTTGGATATTTTGTGATGCTGGGTGCTGGGTGTCGGATGCGGTAAGCCGGAAGATGGAAAAATTTGTTAACATCTCTACTCAGAACCTTGTCAAGCTTAATATTAACTGTTAAAATAAGCTTGACAAGGTTTTTCAAAAGTAAAAAAGCCAATTCTTTCTAAAGGTAAAAGTTAGAAATTAGAAGATGAAAATCTCTGATTGGTGTTGACCGTTTTTGCCTAAAAATTTAATAACCTTTAAATATAAAAATGCTCTTCCGCGTCTTCAGACGCAGGAAGCAGCGAACGACTGTCTTCATACAGTCAAAAAAAAATGATTAATTCATTCCCGGTCTGAAGACCGAATTTCACCCCCACTTCGTCTGAAGACGAGTGAGAGCTGATTAAGATTATTCAGGAACAACCTTTAGAAAAAAGTCTTTAAACTAAAACTTTTCCAAAGTTTCAAACTTTGGAAAAGTTTAATGATAAACAGTCAACATTTTCTAAAGTTAGAGGTTAGAAATCAGAAGTTAGAAGAACAAAGGCACCTAAAGCATTATTCACCCACTTGTCCACCAAACCACTTGTCCACTATAAAAAACAGCCTCAAGTCTCACGTCTAAAAGTCTCACGTCTAATGTCTAAAAGTCTAATGTCTCAAGTCTAACTTTTGAAAAATTGAATAATTCAAATTAAATCACTACTTTTGCCGCCGTTTTCAGACTGAAAACACGAATGTTAAAGATTCATTTTGGTTTTATTGGGCTGCGCAGCCGTTTAATTTCATCTTTCGCATTCGACAGAAATTTAATCTTCGGACGCGAAAAAATGAAAGCTTCCGGACAATAAAAAACTAAAAATGACAACATTCGAACAGATGGAATTAAGCGATTCCATACTGCAGGCAGTTACCGATTTGGGGTTTCTTGAACCCACCGAAATCCAACAGCAGGCAATCCCTCAAATTTTAACATCAAAACAGGATCTGATCGCACTGGCGCAGACCGGAACCGGAAAGACAGCCGCATTTGGCCTTCCGCTTCTCGAACAGCTGAGCGACAAAACCGATCAGGTGCAGGCAATCATTCTCTGCCCTACCCGAGAACTATGTCTTCAGATTTCAAAAGATTTGGACAGTTATTCAAAATATCTGAAAAATGTCCGTGTTCAGCCGGTCTATGGCGGTGCAGACATCAAAAAACAGATCGACGGTCTGAAGAGAAAACCGCAGATCGTGGTCGGAACACCCGGAAGAACCATCGACCTGATCAAAAGAGGTACACTGAAAATCAATCATGTGAGTTATGTGGTGCTCGACGAAGCGGACGAAATGCTGAATATGGGTTTCAGAGACGACATTGATTCGATACTTGAAGACACACCTTCACAAAAACAGACTTTGCTGTTCTCGGCCACCATGCCGCCCGAAATCAGAAGGATTACAAAAAGTTATATGAAAAATCCGGTCGAAATTTCGATCGGAAAAACCAATCAGGCTTCACTCGATGTTGAACATCAGTATTATATGGTCAAAGCGAGCGACCGTTATGCAGCGCTCAAAAGAATCGCAGATTTCAATCCGGATATTTATGCTATCGTATTTTGCAGAACCAGAAGGGAAACAAAAGACATTGCAGATTCGCTGATTCAGGACGGTTACAATGCAGATGCGCTTCACGGCGACCTGTCGCAGGCGCAGAGAGATACGGTGATGGAAAAATTCCGTCGTAAAAATCTTCAGCTGCTGGTTGCAACCGATGTGGCAGCAAGAGGAATCGATGTGAACGAACTCACCCATGTGATCAATTACAATCTGCCCGACGATCCCGAAGCTTATGTTCACCGAAGCGGTCGTACCGGAAGAGCCGGCCACAAAGGGATTTCGATCATTATCGCACATTCGAGAGAAGGGAAAAGAATCAAAGAACTCGAAAGACTGATCCATAAAAAAATCGAAAGAAAACCTGTACCAAACGGACAGGAAATTGTTGAAAAGCGTCTGTTTTCATCCATCGACAGAATTGAAAACATCGATGTGGACGAAGAACAGATCGAACCGTTTATGGAAACCATTTCCAAAAAGCTGGCCTGGATGGATCGTGACGAACTGCTCAAAAGATTTGTTTCGATGGAATTCAATTCGTTTTTGGAATATTACAAAAATGCAAGAGACCTGAACTCTACCGAATCATCGGGAAGAGATGACAGAAGAGAAAAAGACAGAAGCAGGAATTACACCCGTTTCTTTATCAGCATCGGACAGAAACAAAAACTGAAAGCGCCCAATCTGATCGGTCTGATCAATGAGGTGACCAAAACCCGCGACATCAAAATCGGTGACATTGAAATTTTGAGAAATTTCTCATTTTTTGAAGCTGACAGCGAGTTTGAAAAACTGATACTGAAATCTTTCAAAAACGAGGAAGTTGAAGTTCAAATTTCAAATCCGGTCGGAAGAAAACAAAAAGATGATTTTGGTTCTGAAGAAAGATCGGACAGAAAAGAAAAAAGACACCGTGGAAAATCAGGTTTTGAAGGAAAAAGATTTGGAAGATCAAATTCAAGAAAAGGAAAATCTTCGGCTTACGGAAAATCTTCAGGCTACGGAAGCAAACGAAAAAGAGGAAGAAAATAAAAAAAGAGCACCTCCGGGTTGGTTAAGCAGTTTTTATTAAGGGATAAAAAAGGGGGATGAGGTGCTCGGGATTTAATTCCCATCTTTCAATAACTGTGCCCTTTTTTTGTAAATGATTATTTCACTGATAATCAATTAATTTAAATGAAACAGAAATTGAACACAATTTATAAAACCGGCTTTTTGAGCCGGTTTTTTATTTTATGATCCAAAAATTGACAATCCGTCGGACAAAGACTAACTTTGTTATATGAAACCCGATTCAAAGGATATATTTTTTGTCGCCGTCCAGTTTTTTCTTTTTGGCCTGTTCTTTTTCAATCTCAATTCACTGAATTTTGGTGTTTCTGATGTATTGCAACTGATTGGATCAGTAGTATTTGTGATTGGTATGCTGATCGTTTTTCTGTCGGTGCTCAGATTGAACCGGAATCTGTCCGCCTTCCCTACTCCAAAAAAGGACGGAAACCTGATCGAAACCGGTTTGTACAAATACATCCGTCATCCAATCTATACCGGAATTGTAGCCGCAGCTCTTGGTTTTTCGGTTTATTCGGGTTCGGGCTTCAGACTGATTGTCACACTGCTGCTTTTGATTTTGTTTTATTTCAAATCAAAATATGAAGAACAGAAACTGATCGAAGTTTTTTCTGACTACAAAGCTTATATGAAACGAACCGGTAGATTTTTACCAAAACTCTAAACCAACGACTCGGATTGTCGCTTTAAAACCGTAATTTTAGGACAGCATTAAAAAAACGAAACAAAAATGAATGAAATTTTGGTCTATGTCATCATCGGTATTTTGTGTCTGCTGGTCGGATACATCATCAGTCGCGCTTTCTTTGGTCTGAAACTGGGAAATCTGCAAAAAGATTTTCAAAACGAAAAAAATCTGCTGGAATCAAATCTCGGCAATGTTCAGAATCAAATGGAGGAACAGAAAAGACTTCATCTGGAATCGGTTCGGAAAATTGAAGAGGATTACACAAACCGTCTGGAATCGGCCGAAAAAGAAAGAGAGCAAATCAGATCCGAAAAAGAAGAATTGAGCACCAAACTGGCAAGCCAAATAACTGAATTTAAAAATCTGGAAGAGAAATTACAGACCCAAAAAACAGAAGTCGAAGAACTGCAGCAGAAATTTCAGAAAGAATTTGAAAATCTTGCCAATAAAATACTCGATCAGAAATCGGAAAAATTCACCAGTCTGAACAAACAGAATCTTGAAACCATCCTGAATCCGCTGAAAGAAAAGATTTCAGGTTTTGAAAAAAAGGTGGAAGACAGCGAAAAAGAATCGATCAAAAGACACAGCGAACTCGGTGAACAGCTCAAAAATCTGAACGAACAAAATCAGAAAATCGGCGAAGAGGCGCTCAATCTGACCCGTGCACTCAAAGGAAATGCAAAAACCCAGGGAAACTGGGGCGAGATGATACTCGAGCGTGTACTCGAACTCAGCGGACTTCAAAAAGACAAGGAATACAAAACCCAGGAAAGTTTTGTAAACGATCACAACCAGCGAAGACAGCCCGATGTGGTGGTTTATCTACCCGGCGACAAACGGATGATCATCGACTCAAAAGTTTCGCTCAATGCGTATGAGCGTTATGTGAATTCATCCGCTGAACCCGAAAGACAGCAGCATTTGAAAGATCATCTTCTTTCGGTCAGAAAACATGTGGACGAATTGAGCGAAAAAAATTATCAGCAGTTTTTTCAGTCCGAAAGCCCCGATTTTGTACTGCTTTTCATTCCGGTTGAAGCTGCTTTTGCGGTTGCTTCTCAGGAATATCCGAAACTTTATTCGGATGCATTTGACAAAAAAATCATCATCGTCACGCCCACCACCCTGCTGGCGGTTTTAAAAACCATCGACAGCATGTGGCAGAACGAAAGACAAAATCAGAATGCGCTTGAAATCGCTTATCAGGCGGGAAAATTGTATGATTCGTTTGTCAATCTGATCGAAGAATTTGAAAAGGTCGGAAGACAGTTTAACACCGCACAAAACACTTATGATAATGCGATGAAAAAGCTGACCGGCAGAGGAAATCTGCTGATAAGGGTCGAGAATCTGAAAAAATTGGGCGCAAAGGCAAGCAAACAGATCGATCCGAAATTACTGGATGAATTTGAAAATGAAGAAATCGGTTTTGAAGATGAACAATGATTTGAAAACCGCAAAAGTCAGTCTCAGCTGATCAGCGCATTCAAAACGGTTCCCGATTTCATTTCGGTTTCGTCCCATTCCCTGTCGGGCTGACTGTCTGCAGTGATTCCGCCGCCCACATAGATGCTCAGACTGTCTCTAAAAATCTGTGCACATCTCAGATTGACAAAATATTCGCTTGAATCCTGATTTTCAAAACCGATGTAGCCGGTATAAAATCCGCGTTTGTAGCATTCGTTTTGAATGATAAAATCAAAAGCTTCTTTTTTGGGCAAACCGCAGACAGCGGGCGTCGGGTGAAGTTTTTCAAGCAATTCCGAAAGATTGAGGTCATCAGGCGCTGTTGCAGAAATATAACTTTTCAAATGCTGAAATTTTCCCGCCGAAACCGTTTCGGGTCCTTTTGATTCCAGATCGGGCAAATCCTTCATCGCATCAAGAATATAATCGGTCACGATCTGCTGTTCATCGATTTCCTTTGCAGTCCATTCGGCTTCCGGCTTTTTGGTTCCGGCGAGCGAAACCGTTTTCAGCTGATTTCCGTTTTTGCTCAGCAGCAGTTCGGGTGTGGCGCCCATCCAGCTTTCGCCGTTCGGATCATTCCAAAAATAAACCAATGCGGACGGATACATTTCAGTCAGTCTTAAAAACAGTTCAAACAGTCTGTAATTATGGTTTTCAATGATCTTGACACGACTGATAACGATTTTTCGGATATCGGTTTTATTGATTTCTTCAACCGTTCTCAAAACCAATTGTCTGTACTGATCCTGATTCAATGGTCTGAGCAGTCCCGACGGCTGAAGTCCGGGACAGATATCGGATGAAATCTGAAATTCCGAAGGTTTCACAATCAGCGGATTTGAATCTGAAACAGAAACTTCTGTCTTTGAATCAAACGAATGCATCAAAAAACGATTCTTTCCGGATTTGTCATCGGTCAGTATTCTGATTTCATTTTCATCCGGTTTTTTGAAAATTGAAAAAGCTTTTTGGCTTTGAATCGCTGCTTTAATTTTATTTTCCAAATCATTCATAATCAACCAACAATTAATCAGTTAAAATAATCAGACATAATCTGCCGCAACGATCGAATTGGTCAGATGACAATAACAAATCAGTCTTTCTTTTTCGTCTTTGATTTCAATTTTCACCAGATTTGAAGTTCTGCCCTGTTTGATAAATTCTGCTCTTGCGGTCACCGTTCCTTCGGTAACCGGTCTCAGATGGTTGGCACTCATGTGCATGCCTACCGATTTGAATTTGCTCATATCCATCGACATGGCTGACAAAACGCTGCCGACGGTTTCGGCCAAAGCAATGCTCGCACCGCCGTGCAAAATTCCGTACGGCTGATGCACCTTCGGACCGACCGGCATGGACGCTTCAAGAAAATCATCGCCGACATCCGAAAAACGGATATCGAGTGTTTCCATCAGTGTATTGTGGTTCATTTGGTTGAGCGCTTCCAATTTTTCTTCTTTTGTCATCAGAATATTTTTGGGTTATAATTTTCGGGAAATTTCCCTTTGATGTCTTTGTAAAAATCCTGGATCTCGGTCAGCACCTCTCCTTTTGTCCTTCCCTTCTGTTGGACAACATGACCGATTCCCGCCATTTTCTTTGAATAATCGCAATAGCCGAGCACGATGGGTACATCAGCTTTTTCGGCGATATAATAAAATCCGTTTTTCCATTTCTCAACCCTTGCGCGGGTTCCTTCGGGCGTATTGAGCAGATAGAGATGATCTCTTTCTCTGAGCAGTCCGGCGGCGTAGTCCACCAGATTTCTCCGTTGTGTTCGGTCGACACCGATTGCGCCCAATCCTCTGAAAATAAATCCGTACCAGGGTTTGGTGTATGAATCTTTGATAAAAAACCGAATCGGAATTTTCAGATACCAGAATGCAAAAATCGCATAATAAAAATCAGAATTGGCAGTATGCGGAGCTGCGACCAGTACGCATTTGGGAATATCTTTGAGCGGAGCACTGAAGTCAAATTTCCAGCCCATTATTTTAAAAAACAGCCAGCCGATTGCTCTTTTCATAATCAAAATCGAATAAACAAAGATACGTCATTCATTTTGAAAAACCGGTCCGATCGGCTGAGGTTCGGATATAAAAAAAGCCGGAATTCTACATCCGGCCTTCTTATTCTCTTCTGAGTTTTTCAGTCTCAATTAATCAGTTTTATGATCAAATCAATCACCAGAACCGCCAATGTTAATAGTATCTGTACCATCTGTAATATTGATTTTTTTGTTACTAATTTCAACTTTGCTGTCACCGTCTTTCACTTTGATTCCCTTTCTGCCTATGCTGATGTTTGCAGTATCGCTGTCATCGTCATCATCATCGGTTTCTGTGGAATTATTGTCGCAGTTCAGACATTCAAAATCTCCGTCAACAAATTTATAAAATTTATTGTTTCCTTTTCTGTAAATTTTTCTTTCGCTGTCTTCATCCGAAAAAATCAGATTGGACACATTGGTCGAATGAATCACTTTTCCTTTCGGCACATACAGGATCACAGACACTTCCTGGTCTCTAAATTTGGTGTCTGCAGGCAGTTCCAGATAATTGTCGAGTACCAGTTCGCCGTTTGAATTCATCGCATAATTGTAAACGATCTTCTCGGAATTTTTTCTTGCATCGTCTATGCTCGATCCTCTCGAAAAATAAACCACATCCACATACAGCTGATCGTTTGGTGAAGGTCTCAGCTCAACTTCCTTGTCGATTTTTCGATAGAATTTACCATCCATTTCGGCAAAGAGATCGGTGTCAAAATTCAGGCTCCATTTGATCTTTTTGTTTTTCACCAGTTTGAATTTATTGATGGTCAGATCAATGGTGTCCTGTTCGGGCGTAAACGATTTTCTTTCTGTAAATTCAACTTCTTTTGAAAAACTTTTGACTGTGGTTATACCCAGAACCGAAATCCCGATAATCGAAAGCAGCCACAGACCGAGCAAACTGAATATCAGAATGCGGTTGATTTTTACACGGCTCGAAATCATCCTTGCGCCCAGATACGTGAACAGTACGCCCGGAACGCCAAGCATGATCAGCAGCAGCACCTTCATAAGTGTATCCTGCCACTGAAAGTCAAAGATTCGTCCGAAGAACTGCACCGGTACATTGCCCGCAGTTGCGATCAGTGTAAAGATGGCTGCAAAGACCAGTGAAAATCCGATACAGATGCAGATAAATCCGAGGAATACAAGTATCATTTTTCCGAAAATTTTCAACGCATCCGCAAAAGAATCTGACGGATTGTGTCTTTTCTTTCCGGTCTCGGCACCGCTTTCAACGCTTCTTTTGATCGATTCAATGTCGCCGGTTTCGCCAAACATCTCATATTTCTGGGTCACGGTTTCAGCTTTTGGCAGTATGATCCAGAGGATGATGTATGAAATGATGGTAAAACTGGTTCCGGTCAGCGGAATGTCTGCAAAAAACAGCAGTATCCAAATCACACGGGTAATCCAGCTTTCGATGCCGACATAATGTGCAATGCCCGACAGCACACCGCCCAGCACTTTGTCGTCCGGATCGCGATACAGTTTTTTCTTTCCGGTCGAAGCAGCGCCCGATGTAAATCCGGTTTTTCTTTCGCTTCCGGTCTCTGCATCTTCGTCGTCCATATACTGTTCGGGTTTTCCCATGATGCCGATGATCTGATCCACTTCGGGTTCGCTGACCACCTCTCTGTTGCCGAGTTTTTCCTTAAAAAGCTCTGCAATTCTGATTTCGACATCAGCGATCACATCGTCGGTTCCTTCCATTCCTTTGAGCGAACGACGGATATCATCCAGATATTTTTTCAGTTTCAAATAAGCGGGTTCATCGATGATGAATGAGTAACCGCCCAGGCTGATTGATATTGTCTTGTCCATTTCAGTTGTTTTCTATAGTTAGTTTATTGACTGCATCTTTCAAATTGATCCAGCTTTTCTTCAGTTCGGTCAGAAAAGCATCTCCGTCTTCGGTAAGCGTAAAATACTTACGCGGCGGGCCCGAGGTCGATTCTTCCCACCGATAGTTGAGAAGACCGTCATTCTTGAGCCGGGTCAGCAGCGGATAAAGGGTTCCTTCCACCACGATCATCTCTGTGTCTTTCAGCTCATCGATGATATCGGATGCGTAGGCGTCACCTGACCGCTTGATGATACTCAGGATACAGAACTCGAGTATTCCCTTTCTCATTTGTGTTTTTGTTTTTTCGATATCCATTTCATTATTCAATTGGTAATGCAAATATATATACAAAAGATAGTATTATGCAATACATAGTAGTATATTTTTTTAAATTATTTTTTAATTGGTTGATTTGGTGTGATTTAATTTTAAAATTTTTTTGGGGAATTTATTGAAAAAAGGATTTTGATTTGGAAATTCGTTTTTTGAGTTGTGATTTATAACCTTTTAAAACTTAATTTGTATTTTTATCATGGTTCGTTCAAATAACCGCGATGTCAGCAACTCCTGTCAACATAAGCCTATTTAACTCTTTGGTCCATAACTAAAATTTATAATTATATTTGTTATATGTTCGAATTAGCCATTTTACTGTTTGCTAAGTCCTATCTTGGTAGAATCGACAAAGACGATTCTGACAAAGATGGTGATCCTAATGAGGTTTACAGGATGCAATTTTCAAAAGTTTTCTTTGGGGTTTTGTTTATTCTGTCTCTTATTGTTACTGTTTTCTCTTTTTGGCTCAGCAATCGGCTTGAATACAACATTATTTACAATCTTTTGGCATTGATTCCAGCCGTATTCTCGTTGTTTTTGATTCCTGTCTCTTTGTTTTTCTTCCTGAAATGTTTGTACATTCAACATTTCAAACTTTGATCTTTAACCCTATTCATCTCATTTTTATTTTTTAATTTACATTGTTTGTAGTTTTAAATCTTTATGACCGCCAAAAATTTGAATTGCGGAGCAATCACGCACATCAATAAAAACAATAGTTTTGTGAGTATATTTTAACTTTCAGTCCTGGAACCCAACTTATTTTAATTTCTACCAAAATTTTGTAAATTTACGACGTGAAATTTTTTTTTAAATACTTGTTTTGGATTTGTGTCATTGCGTTTGTGATTATCGAACCTGAGTTGTCTGTAGCACTTCTTTTCTTTGGCGGTGCTCTTTATGGTGCAATCACATCCAAACCATTGTTTCCTCGTTAATTGTTTCTGAATATTGCTGATACCACCTCAAACAGTGCTATTTTAAATATCATTTTCTGATTTTCAATTGTGAATTGCTTTAGCTCATTGACTTTTTAATTTTTTAATGGTATTCGCTGAATCTTCGATTTCAAAAATTTGAATTGCGAAGCAATCACGAGCACCAATAAAAAGAAAAGTGCCGCGAGTAAATTTTACAGGGATTCGTTCCAACCGAGCAACGTAATAGATACCGCCCGACCGTGTTGTGAATTGCTTTCAAAAATTTGTAATTTTACAGGGATTCGTTCCAACGATTTATCCCCGTTTCATCTACCCCTTTTAGTTGAGATTTGCTTTCAAAAATTTGTAATTTTACAGGGATTCGTTCCAACCCAGTTTTTATACGTACTGTCGCTGATGATGTTGAGATTTGCTTTCAAAAATTTGTAATTTTACAGGGATTCGTTCCAAC
>JACFND010000058.1 GCA_019455045.1 Flavobacteriia bacterium | reverse complement strand
AGGTGTAAACCATAAAAATCGTTGCCACTTTCATATCTTCCACCGAATAAGGAAAACTTAAGTAATCCCCGTCGAAATTCAGGCTATGGTTGAAATTGAACAATCCGGCCTGTATTACTCCATTCTTAGCAATAGGGTACGCATTCGGTCCGTAATCCTGGTATTGGTTTCCGGATACGGTGGCTGCATCAGTTTTATACCATAAATCTTCACCGGCAACGCCTCCCGGCAGTTGCGCCGCAAGCGTTGAGAATAAGAGAACAGAAACTAAAGCTATGAGTTTTTTCATGGTGTTATTTTTTGATAATCTTTTGTGTATGAGTTTCAAAAGGCATACTTATCTTTATAATATAAATCCCTTTTGGAACAGTTGATAAATCCAGCACTTGTTTGTGCAGACCGGATTCGTAACTTTTGGTGTCTGTTGTCTGAATCAGTTTGCTGTTTAAGTCATACAAAGCGATTCCAACCATTGCAGTATCCTGTAATTCAAATTGAATATTCAAAAAATTATTGATGACCGGATTCGGATAAATCAATATTGAATTGGGCATTTCTATATTTTTGTCGGCAATTGTGCTGTTCTTTATTGAATTTAGTTCCCGTTTACTGAAAGCCTCCATTGGTACTAATTGACAGTCGATGTGAGCCAAAAAGTCCGAACCGTATTCTGATGTGAAACCATGATTTCCCTGAGGTACAAGCTCTATAAAAGACGCTGCTTCGTATTCTACCAAATATTCGTCTATATTCGGGTCTGGTACAGGCTCCAGCACATTGGATGCCGTTATGTTATCCGCCTTAACATGCAGTCCTTCACCATTTACAGTCTGTACATCATCTTCATGCTGATACAGCACAATTGAATCTTCACAAAAAGAAACACCTGAAACAATCAGTGAGAAATTCTGACCTTCTGATGTGCAATCTTCTTCCAAAACTCCTTTGTGCGAAACCACTATTTGAAACAAACCTCCGTCTTGCGGAAGATACTCAATCGGGATTTCTATTTTTTCCACATTGTCCACATTGTTGACCCCACGGGTTGAACGGGCAGAGAGCAGACTGATGTTATTTGTAATTCCTTCAAGTCTTTTCCAAGGTAAAAGCAAATTATCTCCGTTGCTGTCTGTTACAGTTGTGGGAACACCGTTCGAATCAAGACGAATGAGCTTGACATCCAGATCATTTACCAATTTATGTGTGGTATCATCCACAACCGGAGGGTTATTCGGACTCACTTCACCTTCAGGATCCGTCCAGGCAATCGTAACAACAAGCGGTTCATATCCGTTTGAAATTACATTCAGCTTAAACGCTGACTGATCTTCCAAAGTTTCCTCTCTGATAATGGTGCTTGTCCCTCTCTTTTCAATAATTTCAGCAGCAGAAGCAGCATTGATTACGCCCCATCCGTATTTGTAATCCGGTCCAGGGTCGCCGACTTCATCTGCACTGTGTATAATCAATGCACGGATGGTAGAAGACCATAAATAAGGTACTTCGGACGGATCGAGCAGATAGCCAAACTTTTCGTTGTAATATTGCTGCAGCAGCGTGATAACCCCTGACACCCCGGCAGTCGCCATTGAAGTCCCCGATAGCAGCCCATAGGCACTATTGGCATCCTGCAAAGAAGAATATACTTTGTGGCCATGCGCAGTAATATCCGGCTTAATTCTGCCGTCGTCTGTCGGCCCCCAGCTGCTGTATGGGACTTCTACCAATGAAATATCATATACCGGAGACTGTTCGGATGGTTCGTCCTTTGTTAAATCAAAAGCAGAGACAACCAATACATTTTTTGAAGTTCCAGAACTTTCTAATAGGTCAAATCCCGATTTAATTGCTACCTGCGGTACTATATAGGGCGAGTCATCTCTTACATTTCCAGCAGGTTTCACTATTTGAAGAAATGGGGCCGCACACATAACAGCGTCCCATTCCCGGGAAGTCAAAGAATATCTACCGTATTCCGATTCATCCAAAGGAGCGGGTGCATAGCCAAAACTCGTATTTGCGACCAGTAATCCGTTCATCGCCTCTGCTGCCATTTCAGCAACCGCCAGATTCCAGTCGTAAGCTTTTATGCTTGCTTCATAAGCAACACCTTGCACTTCTTCCTGATTGGGTGAATTTATATTGGTCTGATTTCCGATGAGCGTGCCTGCAACATGCGTAGCATGAGAATTAATTCCCGATACTTGTCCGGTTGCGTAGGTGATGCGGGAAGAGGTGGAACTAAATCTCAAAACCTCATGCAACAGACGGGGACTCGAGGGCTCCCACAAGCCAATGGTCATATCATTGCCCGTCAGATTAAATCCGTCAAATCCGTTGTGCAAAATATTTGCACCTATGGTATTGACCACATTTTGATTCATTGTCTGAAGATAGATTGGGTTTCCCTGTTCATTGGTTCCAATCAGCTGCGAAAAAGTACCGTCATCTGATTCAATAAATTCAGGGTAGCCCAATTTTATAAAGCGCTTGACTTCTCTTTGCTGGATTTTGATCTGCTGATTTGCACTAATGACAATTGACTCAAGCTTTTGCTGATTTACAGCCATTGCAATCTTGGTTCTGTCAGCCTGATTCTGGCCAAAGGTCAATTGCACAATTCCCAAAAGCGATAATATTAATTTCCCGTATAAAAAAACTCTTTTCATGACTGATCGATTATTGGGAAATTATTGTGCTGATTCTATACGGTCAATCCTTTTTATCAAATCTTCCAGAATAATCTGCTGATTCAGAATATCTTCTTTAAGCCTTTTGTTTTCATAATACAATTCAATATTGTATAATGTAAGCTCCTCAATCTTTCTCAAAAGGCTTGCATCCATTTCCGCCACATCTATCCCTTCATCAACCAACTGTTCCGCTTTTGGAATGCCTGGCAAGTGCCTGTTGCTCTCAATGAATTCTCTCAGATTCTCAATTGAAAGCAAATCGTAATTGTCTTCAAATACATCGTCTGCCCAATCATTAACACTTGACAGGTCAACTCTTACTTTTTCGGTTCTGATTCCGTCCTTAACAATTAATTTATAGCCAGGACTGTTTGAAAATGTCTGAGCAATATCTGTATAACTCCCAATAGCAATCTGCTCATTATATCCAAAAATTTGGTCTCCAATATTTAATTGATTATTTGCAGTATTTGATATGGGAGCGTTAATTCCTGACCCAATAATAATATTATTTGAGCCAGTTGTAATTGTTCCTCCAGCATTATAACCAATGCTTGTGTTATTTTTACCTGATGTGTTTAATCTTAAAGCATTGCTCCCTACTGCAACATTTTTATTACCATTACTATTGACGGATCTTAGCGCAGCTAAACCGACGGCAGTATTAGCGAAATTATTTGTTCCCGAAGCAGTTTCATTGCCACCTCCCAAATACAAGTTATTCACATTGTTTGGTGAAATGTCGTTGTTATGAAAAGTAATCCGACCGGTGGTACTGATTCTCAGTCTTTCTTTGTTGTTTGTAGCAATAACCAAAGGCTGGTTATCTATCGTCCCTAAAAAATTATTGTTTACATTATTAGGGTAGGTTGAATTGGATGCTGTGGTGCCCAAATTACCTGTTGTCAACCAAGCTCTGTCATAATTCCCTCCACCTGAATCTATAGTTACTACCTCTCCAGTGGAAGTAACCCCGATAGCTTTTGCCCCGGAAGTAGAAGGTGAAAAGGAGGTTAAATTGGTTAAAATCAACCCACTCTCATTTAAAGCATTGCTGCTGATTTCCAAATTAGTTGTGGGTGATAGCGTTCCAATTCCCACTTTTCCATCAGGGAGTACATTGATACCAAGGGTGCTATTCCAGGGTTCTGAACCAAAAGTCATATATAATCTATTCAATTCTGAATATGCATTTTTGTAAAACCCATTACCCGCAATAGAACCAAATGACTCATTTTTAGATGTTTGATAACCATATTTTAACCCAGCATAATCATTGTTTAATACCCCATCTAAATCAAATTCCACAATAGCATCTCTCATCCATATATTATCAGTTCTATAATCATGAGCTTTGATATATAGGGTGTTTCCAACTATAGAGTTTCCGGTACCAGGGAATAGAATCTTAGAATCGTTTTGCATTAGCAAATTTCCTCCATTAACAAATATTAATTCTCCATTAAAAAAAGGGCTACCGTCAATTCTTGCTGTTTGCGCACTTCCTGTTGTAGGAAAATAATTTTGCGCCAATAAATGATTGCTAATCAGCAGGATAGTGAAAATAAATAATATTTTTGTTCTCATAATAAAAAAGTTTTTAGTTTCAAGAGACTCCAAACTTAATGAAAAGTTATCATTTAACAAAAAAATATGATTTTTTATGTGTTTATATTTGATTTTTTTATCTATGAAACTTTTTTATCTGTCAGTCTCCTAATTCTATATTTTAAATTAACTTTCTAAACCAACTGTATAAAGCTAAATTTTTATGAAACAGACAGTCTAATTTTTGAAATTCAAATTCTTCTTCTTACTAATGCGAATCAAGGATTCCTTTTTGTCAAACGGTTAACTATTTTCATTATTTAATAAAAATTAACATATTACTTTTCCTAATCAGGAATTTATTTTATTTAAATTTCATCATATGAGTTCTGAAATCATATATTTCCGATGGTGAGTATATTCTCTTCGGTACTTTGCATTCCAGCTTTATTTTCAACGAAAACCTTAAAAATGTTGATAGACAGGGTTCCCTTTGTTGTCTTTGATAACTAACTGACCGCTTTCCAAATCGGTATCTTCTAATGCAATTTCAATTTCAGGGTCATTGGTTTGAATGGTTTTAATTTTACCCAGTTACCCTGATGGTTCATTTTGTACAGATAATATTTTCCATTATAAACCTGTTTGCTCCATTTCAAAACCACATTTTCCAAAGTTTCGGGATCTAAAATCCCGGATGTAAATTCTAAAACGGGTGCATCGGACATTTTAACTTCCGAAATGAGAGAAGCTGTTATCTTGGAAGCCTGTGAAGGAGCGTTGGCAATGGTGTTTTAAATCTTCTTCGTATATTTTGCTGATGTAAAGGTAAATTTTCACTAACTTTATACTTTTAGCCTGAGAAATCATATCTTTAAATTATGTGGTTGCAATCCCAGCAAGATGCTTATCATCAGTCTATTTAACTGATTTTTACAACATTATTTTTATTGATTTTTAGAGATTTAGACATCTTTTTTATATTAAAAACCAATGTTTAAATTCTACAATTCCCCTTCATTCACAAAAGAATAATATCTGTGTTCACTCGGATGAATTATCAGATGGTCTAAAAGTTCAACATCTATCAAGTTCAAAGCAGATTTGACTTTTCTTGTGATTTGCTTGTCTGCGGAACTCGGCGTCATATTTCCGGAAGGATGGTTATGAGCTAAGATTATACCGCTTGCCAATGTATCTAAAGCGAATTTTGCAATAATCTTGATATCAACTACAGAACCTACAATTCCGCCCTGACTGATTTTAGCATAACCTATCGTATTATTTGCACGATTCATCAGCAGGATAAACACACTTTCGAAAACTTCGATATCATCGCCATAAAACTGACGGATAAATTTAAAAGCTTCAGAAGTTTGCGTGATTTTGACATTTGGAAAATCGGTTTGAAGTTTTTTCAATTCAAATAATTTGGTTTTGGATTTAAACTCTTTCATAGCTCGAAATTTTAAATTAATAAAGCATTTGATGTTTTTCGTGCTATGTGAATTAAAAAAATCAAGTGCCGGTAAAAAGCAAAGCGGGAAATGAAATTGTGGAAGGCTTCCCCTGGAATACCCAATTTCATTTTTTTACAAGGCATCTGATTTTTGACACCTTTGCAAAAGAAAAACGGAATGGCTTTATTGATTCTTTAAGTTGGAAAGAATGAATATTAGGAGCAATAAGTAATTTTGAAAATGTCCTGAAAAAACAAAAAGGCACAGTCTTAAAAAAAACCATGCCTTTTTTATTTTTAGTCCCCGATCTAGTCCCCGACCATGTTAACTCGCTGACTATCAAAGCTCCTTGTAGACCCGCAGGGATTCGAACCCCAACTAACAGGACCAAAACCTGGTGTGCTACCGTTACACCACGGGTCTGCCTTGAATTTTGGTTTGCAAATATAATTCTATTTTCCGGTCTTCCAAAAAAAGAATTTTAATTTTTTCTACTCCCACTCGATTGTTGCAGGCGGCTTAGAGCTGATGTCATAAGCCACACGATTTATCCCTCTGACCTCGTTGATGATACGGTTCGAAACCTTGCCCAGAAATTCATACGGAAGTTTTGACCAGGTCGCTGTCATAAAATCAATTGTGTCTGCCGAACGAAGTACAACTGTATATTCATAAGTACGCTCATCGCCCATAACACCCACCGATTTGACCGGAAGCAGCACCACAAATGCCTGACTGACCGAATCATACAAATCATTTTTGTACAATTCTTCAATGAAAATATCGTCCGCTTCCTGAAGGATTCTGACTTTTTCTTTGTCAATCTCACCCAAAATCCGAACACCGAGACCCGGCCCCGGAAATGGATGACGAAATACCAATTCCTTCGGAATACCAAGCTCCACCCCTACTTTTCTGACTTCGTCTTTGAACAGTTCCCGCAGGGGTTCAAGCAGCTGAAGCTTCATGTCTTCGGGAAGTCCGCCCACATTGTGATGTGATTTGATGGTTGCAGAAGGCCCTTTTACAGACTGGGATTCAATCACATCCGGATAAATCGTACCCTGCGCCAGAAAATCTGCATCCTGAAATTTCTTTGCTTCGGCATTGAAAACTTCTATGAATTCATGACCAATTAGCTTTCTTTTCTTTTCGGGATCGCTCACTCCTTTCAGTTTTGACAAAAACTGTTCGGAAGCATCCACCATTTTGATATTCAGATTGAAATGTTTTCCGTAATTCTCAAAAACCTTTTTGCCTTCGTCCTTTCTGAGCAGGCCGGTATCCACAAAAATACAGTTGAGCTGATCGCCGATCGCCTTGTGGATCAGCACTGCAGCCACCGATGAATCGACACCGCCCGAAAGTCCGAGTATCACTTTTTTGTCGCCGACAGTTTCTTTGATCTGTCTGATCTGGCTGCTGATAAAATCTTCGATCTGCCAGTTTTTTTCGGCTTTGCAGATTTTAAATACAAAATTCTCCAAAATCTGAGAACCGAAATCTGTATGTGAAACCTCGGGATGAAACTGAACCGCGTAAATATTTTTTTCGGAATTAACGATCGAAGCGATTTCAACCGAAGTTCTTCCGGCTTTCACAAATCCTTCGGGTACCTCAGCCACTTCGTCAAAATGGCTCATCCAAACACTTGAATTTTCGGGCACGCTGTCAAACAGCGAACAGTGTTCGAGGATTGAAAAATCAGCTTTCCCGTATTCTCCTTTCTCTCCTTTTTTGACTTTTCCGCCCAGCAGATGAGCGGTCAGCTGCATACCGTAACAGATGCCCAAAATCGGGATATTCAATTCATACAATGATTTGTCAATCAGTGCTGCATCGTCAGCAAATACAGAAGAAGGCCCGCCCGAAAGTATGATTCCTTTGGGCTGTTTTTCAAGAATCTGACCGATTGAAGCATTGAAAGGAAGGATTTCGGCATATACACCAAAATCTCTGATTCTTCTGGCAATCAGCTGATTGTATTGTGAACCAAAATCAAGAATTAGGATTCCGTTTGTCATTGTGTGATTTTTGTGCAAAAATACTGAATGGAATCCAAAAAGTCTGTACAATCTCCAATCTGATTTTTTTTAGTTTTTAATTTCGGAAAATGGATTTGGTTTTCAACCGGATCATGTTTCAGAATAAAAATTGTAATTTTGATAAAAATTGGAAGAGAATGAATACTGATGAATTAAAATTGGATATCATCAAACGGATAACAAGCCTCAAAGAATCTTATATCATTGAGGAAATTAAAAATTTTCTTGATTTTGAATTGGATGAAGGCGTTTACCAACTAAGTGATGCACAAAGAAAAAGACTGACTGAAGCAAAAACTGATAAAGTGCTGACTGAAGCAGAAGCAAACGGCGAAATCGAAAAATGGCTAAAAGAAAAATAAACTGGACTGAAAAGGCCAATTTTGAAAGAAAAGAAATCCTCGAATACTGGATTAATCGAAATAAATCCAAAACTTACAGTATTAAATTGAATAAACTCTTCGTTGAAACAATGAAAAGAGTTGCTGACTTTCCTGAAATCGGAAGAAAAACGGATCTCGATGAAACCGTCAGTCTAAAAATCGTGAGAGATTATCTGGTATTTTATGAATACGATGAAAGTCAAATCAAGATATTAGCGGTTTGGGACGGAAACAGAGATGAAAGCAAACTAAAAATTAAGTAATCCATACATTTTTAGCCACTGACTTCATTTTCAACTGTCCGATTTTTTCGGACAACTCATTTCTTCATTTATTTTTAGCCGGATTTTTGTTCATTTTAGACAAGCTCGTTTTCAAACCGTGACAATTTGTCTCGGTCTGAAATTTTCAGAATCCATGTTCTCAAATACTGATTATTTTCCTGCATTTGCCTGTGCTGTTTACGAAAACGGCATTTAAAATATTGATATTGAATGATTTATAAAATAAATTACAGAATTTCTAAAAATTCATCAATGGAAACCACCTTCAGTTTTGGGAAGGGAATGTCTTCCAAAACTTTAAAGTGTTTATCTTCGGTTATGATATAATCTGCCTTTCCGGCAATGGCGCAATCACAATATTTATTATCATCAGCATCGGCATTAATTAAATTCCATTGGTAATAGGTATGATGAAACCGAACATTGGGAAGCTCTGCCAATAATGCCAAAAATGCCTGGGTAGTTTCTATTCCGTATTTGTCAGTGATAATCTCCTCATATTCTAATATGATTTCAGAGGTAACTGCAAGATTAAATTTTTCATTTACCAATGCCTGATATATCCCGTGATACGGTGAACGCGAAGTAAGGCAGATAACCAATATGTTGCAGTCTATTACTACGGTCATTGTTGCGCATTTCTACGGAAATGTTCCTGTTTCCATCTGTTGAAAACATCATTTGTATATGCCTTCTCATCAAATGCCTGATCAGCGCTTCGCACAACCTTATCAGCGAGATACGCTCTGAGCAAAGATTTTATTTCTGCCACATCTTTTTCATTTTTCAGGAAATTCAATAATTTCAGAACTTCAAGCTGTGAGTCGTTTAATTCGGTTGCCATAGCAAATCTTTCTTACAAATTTACAAAATTATTTCCTACATTTGCTCAAGCTGTTTGCAAAAACGGCATTGAAAATATTGTACTTAAAAGTCTTGTCAAGAGAAATCGGCAAAATTTCAATTAGTAAACAAGACGGATTTCAAAGTACGCCGCCAAGGCGTATCCTTTCCGTTGTTTACTATTGGCTTTGCCGAGCCACTCTTGACAGCGTGAGTTGGATACGCTGTTTTTGTTTCCACACTTCATGTTTTGATTTTTTGAACCATAAATTTCATCGTAAACCGATGGATTTTCACATATCTAATGCGGATTTTCATTTTGGTTTGCGGTTATGAAAGTTTAAAACGAATTTCAAATATTTAAAACTTAAAAACAATGAAAAATTTTATTTTCTTGCTCATGCTGGTAGCGGGATGTTACCTCGGAGCGCAGCAGAACCAGGGTGAGCTTTCATTCACTCGGGGAGTAAATCATGGAATTCAAGGTACGTTTTATGGAGGAGTTGCCATTGGTGACTTCGATGAAGACGGACTCCTGGATATCGTAACAATCGGGGCAATTAAACAGGTGATGACACCGATACCCTTTACTTTGGTTATCGAAAGCAATCTCCATATTAATAATGGAGACCGAACCTGGTCAGCTAGTACGCCATTTCAACACCTTGCTGCATATGCTGGGGGGAGACCTATCGTTACTGATTTTAATAATGATGGACATTTGGATGTTTTTATTTCCGGGTTCTTTGAGTCTTATAATGAAAATCCTGAAAACTTTAAGAGCTTTCTCTATCTTGGAAATGGAGACGGAACTTTTATTGAGTCAGAAGTTATTTTTCCATGGGCTTCATTTTATACAGATGCTTTTGGTCTTGATTTTGATAGCGATGGGAATACTGACCTGGTTTTTATTTGGGTGGACCCCAATGATAGAGGAAAAACCAAGATTAAGCTTGCTCGTAACAATGGTGATGGGACTTTTACAGAGGTAATTTCAAATCTCCCAAACTTATCTGGAGAACATTACTTTGGCACAGCCTTTGCTGATATTGATGGTAATGGTTATCCTGATATTTTTTATGGGGGATTTGGCCCTACGAGACTCTTTCTTAATTATGGATCAGGGAACTTTGAAGAAGTTATCAATCCTGTTCTTACGGGAGGAGGACAGCTCATTCCTTTTCCTCAAGTCGGATTTGTGACCTATGCTGTTGGAGACATTAATGGCGACGGACTTCCAGATTTTGTTTTGAGTCATGATGGAGATCAAACCTTATTCTATGCTAACAACGGAGATAATAGTTTTAGCCTCTTACAGCAGTTTAACTGGACTTCTGATACGATCTTCCTTCATGATTTTGATGGAGATGGCTATGATGAGTTCTATGCTGAAGCGGCCAATAATGACGGTGACGGGAGACTTTTCTTGAATGATGGAGGGACTTTCTCTCTCAATAATGCATTACTCCTTGAGCAAGTATCTGGAGGCTCTGCTATTGCTGCTGATTTTGACGGAGACGGAGATGATGATCTTTTTTATATGGGGAAACATCCTGAGACGGACTTTGCTGAGGCTGAAATTTATTTCAGCAACCTTATTATGGGAACGAGTGACCAGGGAGAAAACAAACTTTCCGTTCGTGTCTATCCGAATCCAACGAGTGGTGTGCTGTACCTTGAAAGCGATATGAGACTCGAGTCTTTTGAGCTCTATGCACTTACAGGAGCACAGGTTTCAAAAGGAGCTCTTCATGAGAATAGAATTTCTCTAGAGAATCTTCCTGCTGGAGTGTATATTCTCAAGGTCCACGATGGGAAAAAAGTTTTTACCCAGAAAGTCATTAAGAAATGAAAAGTTTTTCTTTCTTTATGACTTAAAGCCTTTTACATACTCGATATGTAGAAGGCTTTTTTACTTGTCTTGCTTAAATTATCTATGATATACTGAAGGTACTACATCTGATTTTTCAGGTCTGAAAAAGCCAAGTATCGAATTCAGTTTTCAACCAAATCCGCATAAACCGCATTGATAACTTTCAACAGATCTTCGGGTTTCAGTTCCATCAGATGACCTCGTTTACCCGCACTGACAAATATTTTTTCAAAAAGCTGGGCAGATTCTTCGATATAGGTCGGAAAATGTTTTTTCATTCCGACCGGCGAACAGCCGCCTCGAATGTAACCGGTGACCGAAAGCAGATTCTTCATCGGAATCATCTCGCATTTTTTTGAATGAGATGCTTTTGCAATTTTTTTCAGATCCAAATGCCAGTTCGAAGGAATGACCGCCACTACATGCTGTTTTTCATTGTTGACAAGAACCAGGGTTTTGAAAATCCTTTCGGGTTCGATTCCCTGAATCTCTGCAATATGTTCTGCACTAAAATCGGATTCGTCCACCTCAAAATTCAGCATTTCGTATTCGATGTGGTTGTTTTCAAGTATCCTGACCGCATTGGTTTTCTCAGACATAATCTTTTTTTCAACCTTTAAATTATCTAATCAACAATCGCACTGATCTCCGGCACTCCATCTAGATTTCTCATCTGCCGTTCGGTCCATGCAGCTCTTCTGCTCACATACGGACTCGGCGGATTCACTCTGTATTTCTTTGGATTGGGAAGATTCACAACGATTCGTGCCGCTTCGTTCCGGCTGAGTTTTGATGCCGGTTTTTGAAAATACCGCTGAGACGCTGCTTCGATTCCAAAAGTTCCGATACCGGTTTCAGAAACATTGAGATACATTTCGAGTATCCTTCTTTTGCCCCAGATTTTCTCGATCATAAAAGTAAAATATACTTCCAAACCTTTTCTCAACCAGCTTCTTTTCTGCCACAAAAACACATTTTTTGCAACCTGCTGAGAGATGGTGCTGCCGCCTCTGATTTTTTTGCCGTCGTGTTTTTCATTGTATTCAAGCGCTTTCTCGATCTGTTTCCGGTCAAAACCGCCATGGCTTGCAAACAACTGATCTTCAGATGCGATTGCTGCCAGTTTTGCACTTTTCGGCATTTGGTTATACGAAATATAATCCCTCTTCAGTCCGTGACCTTCAATCAGACTGTTGAACTGAGTGATTGTAATCGGCGGATTGATCCATTTCAAAGCAACGATATAAACGAGTTGTGCAATAAAAAGGATGATGAATGTCCGCTTGATGATTTTCCAGATTCGATTGATCATTCGGCAAATTTCGAATTAATTTCAAAATGATTTTAAAAAATTATCTGCTTCATATCCCCCAGCCTTCCCTGTCAAGACTTCTGTACTGGATTGCTTCACCGATATGATGGCTTTTCAGTTCTTCGCTGCCTTCCAGATCGGCAATGGTTCGGGCAACTCTCAGAATTCGGTCATAAGCTCTGGCTGACAGATTCAGTTTGTCCATCGCAGATTTGATCAATTTGTTGGATGCTTCGTCGGTGACACAATATTCGTCCAACTGTGCCGGCCCCATCTGTGCATTGTAATGGATATTGGGCAGACCGTGATATCTTTTGGTTT
>JACFND010000057.1 GCA_019455045.1 Flavobacteriia bacterium | reverse complement strand
ATTTTAGAGAAAAAACACAACAAAAAAAGGGGTGTCCGACTTTTCGGACACCCTCATCTTTTTATGGTTTTTATTTAAGATTAATTCTTAATCAGCTTCTTGGTAATTTTACCTTCAGGGGTATTGATCACAATCACATAGACACCGGTCGAAAGACTGCTTACATTCACTGTAGCTCTTTTGTTTTTCAGATCGATATCTGACTGATAAACTGTTTTTCCGGCCAGATCCTGGATCGTAACAAATGAATCCTGATAAGCCTTATCGGTCAGTATATAGAATTCTCCTTTTGTCGGATTCGGATACAGACTGAGTTCTGAATTGATGAGTTCGCTTGTCGCCATATTGGTACAGTCCAGCACATTGGTCGGCGGCATATCGAATGCTTCGGTACCGTCAGAACGGTTGTTGCTGCTTCCCTGGCTTGCGCTGTATCCAAGACCTCTTTTTGCAAAAGCTCTCCAAATATAGCACTGGTTCACACCTTCGTTGTTGTTGATGTCTGCCTGCAGGATTGCGTTTCTTCCGTCCACAAAACCGGGCTTACACGGCTGAAGTTTCAGACCGTCGGTAACCAGTTTCATTGCGACGTTGTTACCACCGTTTCCGTAATAGAAATCAGGATTGAAACCGTACAGATCAACCATTTCCCAGGTCATCTCCCACAGCATGGTTGCCCATACATAGCCGATTCCGTGAGGAATGGCTGCAGTTTTGATTGTATTGTAGGTAGAAGGATTGATCGACATATTGGTTGAATATCTTGTCGGTCTGATGCCCACACCGTTTGTCGGCTGTGAAACCACATAGGTTCCGATTCCTCTTCCGTCTGATCCCTGATCGCCAGGTTTCATGGTCATTACCAGTCCGGCAAAGTCAGACCAACCTTCACCCATCTGTTCTTCATTGTTCAGACAGCCTGAGGTATTCGGGCCTCCGGTCAGTCTGTTTGAGATTCCGTGGGTGTATTCGTGAGCCATCACTCCGGTATCAAATGTACCGTCTTTGTATCCGTCCCAATGTCCGTCTTTTGGAATTGAAGCTTCAAGGCTTGTTCCGGCAAGAACTGCATCTATGATCGGGTTACCGTCTGTATTTCTGATCATTACAGAAGGAATGGTGATGGTCGGATCTGTTCCGCCCATTGCAATCGGTGCACCGGCCACATTGTTGACCATTACCACTGCAAGTGCGCCTGCATTTTGTGCTTTTTTCACTTTGACTACGAAGTCGCACTGACCTCTTTTGATCATTACGATTTTTCCGTTCAGCTCCGATGCATTGGTCACAGCGCCGCAACCGTCATTCGGATCGGTGCTTCCGCCGGTATTGTCATTTTTGATCACCGCCAGATTTTTTACAAGCGGAGGGTTGGGAAGCGCACCGCCAAAACTTGCCTGCACACCGTCATAATCTCCCTGATAAGCACCCGGAGTCAAAACAGAAAACAGATGGCTGTCACCCTGATTTGAAGTCCACATAAACATGATCATGTATGGATTTCCTCCATCTGTTGGTGTACCGAACATCGCATTGTTCATACTGCCCAATGCTTCACCGGTCTGACCGAAAGCCCAAACCTGGTCGGTTTGGTTGCCTCCGTTTCCGTAATTGTTTACCTGGAAGTTACCTGCTGCTTCTGTAAATCCGTACTGATACCACAAATCGTGCATGATATTGTTGATAAAGAACAGATTGGTAGTCGATGCATCTGCACTTTCATACAGATTTCTGGTAAAATCAATCGGGAAATCAAATGTAAGTGATGAACCGCCTTCCGCAAATCCGTGGAAAGTATAAGAACCTCCGTTGTACAGCCAGTTGAGTCCGGCACTGTCCTGATCATTTACCGCAGTCACATTATTTCCCTGGGTATTTGTAAACTCGGGTCCTGCTGCACCGTTGGTATCGTGCCAGCCGAATGGTGAAGCAATCGGATCGGAAGGATCGGTTACCAAAGTTCTTTCTCCAAAGGTCGGTGCTTCAATCGGCAGATCATAAACACGATAAGACGCTCCGTCTGCCATATTGTTTGCTGCGTACTGTTCATTCAGCCATTGAATTTGTTCAGACTGTTTGAATTCGGTCATCGGATTGTCAAATGAATCATTCTCAAATTCGCAGCTGAGCAGCTGGTTGAATTTTGAATAGATTTGACCGGTCTGCGCATTGGCAATCACCTCCATTATCTTCAGCTGACCGTCTTCCATAATTCTCAAATGGATGATCCAGCTCAGATTCAGTTTGCCGTCCTCGGTCGGATAATACATCAGTTTGCTTCCGAAATTCTCATCCTGAAAAGCAGTCTGATTCAGTGTGAAACCCATCTTCTGGGCAATCACAGCCGAGATCGCATTCAAGTCATTGTTTGCATTCTGATTTCCGATTCTTTGCAGAATGTCAGACTCAAATGTCTGGGTCATATAGACGATCTTGCCTTCCTTGATTGCAAAATTCGCAATCGCATTGTAAATCGGATAACCACCGAGATTCTGCTGAACATATGCATACTCAATATTTGTTTTCTGATCCGTATAATTGGTCTGAACGGTCAGATCATTCAAATCGGATGTTTTCAGGTTCAAATTAGATGACTCAGCGGTCAAATAATTTTTGGTCAATGTCAGTATTTGTGACTCCTGTGCCCAAACACTGAAGGACAAAAGAGTACACAATACCGAAAAATAAATTTTGTTCATGTGTGATAATTTTTGGATGAATTCGTAAATGTAGAGAAAATAAATTATTCTACGTTTACAGTTTTCTTATTACTTACAAACCACAAACCGATAAATGTCAGCAAACCGTTCAGAACAATGAGCTCAACGCCAATTCTGTAGTCGGTGTAAATGATAAACAGTTCATTGATCAGATAAGTAACCAATGGAGCGATCAGCGCAACACTTATAATGGTATATTTGATTGATATGGTTCTTTTGGTAAAAATTCCAAATGCAAACAGTCCCAGCAGCGGCCCGTAAGTGTATCCGGCAATGTTCATGATCAGATAAACGATTGATTTGTCATTGATCCATTTAAAAATCATAATCATCAGAAAGAAAATCAGTGTAAAAGTCAGATGGACCGAAATTCTGGTTTTCTTTTTTTGTTTTTCGGTTAATTTTTTATTGTCGTTCATTTTCAGCAGATCCACACAAAAAGAGCTGGTCAGCGAAGTCAAAGCACCGTCTGCCGATGGAAACAGTGCCGAAATCAAACCGATGATAAAGATGATTGCAATAAATCCGGGAAAGATGCCCTGAAGCGAAAGCGCCGGAAAGATGTCGTCGCCCATGATATTGCTGATTTCGCCCGCTTCATTTTTAAATCCAAAAACACCCTCACCATATACAGCACCGTTCTGCATCGCATACAGATAAAGCAGTCCGCCCAAAAACAGAAATGCAAAATTCACGATCAGCAGCGTTGAAGCAAAAGTCAGCATATTCTTTTTTGAATTCGCAAGATTGTCCACACTGATGTTTTTTTGCATCATTTCCTGATCCAGACCGGTCATACCGATGGTGATAAACATTCCGCCAATCAGTGTTTTTAGAAAGAAAGTAGCCGAATTGGTATCAAAATTCATCAAATGTGTATAATTGTATTCTGCAATTTTATTGTAACCTTCTGTAAATGACATATCCAGCTGAGTCAGAATATAAATGATACAGACCACAAGGCTGAGCAGCATAAAAGTCGTTTGAAGCGTATCTGTCACCACAATGGTTTTAACACCGCCTTCATAAGTATAAAGCACGATCATCAGCAGTATGATGAAGGTTGTCAGCCAAAACGGAACATTGATCTGGTCGAGCAGAAAAATCTGCAATACATTGATCACCAAAAACAGTCGTGCAGTGGCGCCGATGCTTCTTGAAATCAGAAAAAAGATGGATCCGGTTTTGTGTGCTTCCACATTGAAACGTCTGCCCAGATAGGTATAGATCGAGGTCAGATTCATTTTGTAATAAAGCGGCAGCAGCACAAAGGCGACAATGAAATAACCGAGAAAAAATCCGATCACCATCATATAATATTCAAATCCGCCATATACATAATCGGTGCCGGTGAGCTTTCCGACCGTTCCCGGAACCGAAATAAAAGTCACGCCGCTCAGACTGGTCCCGATCATACCAAATGCGACCAGCCACCATTTGCTCTTTCGGTTTCCGATAAAGAACGACTGGTTGTCTGAATTTTTACTGACGCGGTATGAGATGAATAATAAGGCGAAAAAGTAGAGGACTACAAACAGAAGAATGATATTGGAATTCATATCTCATTTAAATTTCGTTCAAAAATACTACTTTTGGACGAATGAATTATCCGAGTAAGATATTGGAAAAAGCAGTCGATGAAATGGCCAGCCTGCCGGGTATTGGCCGAAGAACTGCACTGCGACTGGTTTTGCACATGCTGAGCCGTCCCGCATCACAAACCGAAAATTTGGCTGAATCTTTGGAAAATCTGGTGCACGAAATTAAATTTTGTGAAAAATGCCATATGATTTCAGACGAAAATGTCTGTCACATCTGCTCAAATCCGCATCGTGATACTTCGGTAATCTGTGTGGTCGAAGACGTGAGAGATGTAATGGCGATTGAAAATACGGGTCAGTATCGCGGTCTTTTTCATGTGCTTGGCGGCAGGATTTCGCCAATTGACGGAATCGGACCGGCACAATTGAATATAGAATCGCTTTCAAAAAGGATTAAAGAAGAAGAAATCAGTGAAGTGATTTTTGCACTGAGTTCGACCATGGAAGGAGATACCACTTCTTTTTATCTGTACAAAATTTTGAGAGACAGCGGTGTGAAACTGTCTGTAATCGCGCGCGGAATCGGAGTGGGAGACGAGCTTGAATATGCAGATGAAGCCACTTTGGTACGTTCGATTCAAAACCGGATTCCTTATGCAGAATCGACTTTGAAAGGTTAACTTTCAAAATAAATCTTTGAATATGATTTCAGTGATAATACCGATGTACAATTCAGAAAACAGCATTGAAGCTGCGCTGGATTCGGTATTGGATCAGAGCTGGAAAGGAAAATTTGAAATCATTGTCATCAACGACGGTTCGACTGACAACAGTCCTGAAATTGTCAGAAAATATATTGATGCACATCCCGATTGGGATATCCGACTGATCGATCAGCAGAATCAGGGCGTTTCGGCTGCAAGAAACAATGGAATGAAACAGTCAAAAGGTGAATACATTGCATTGCTTGATTCTGATGATGTCTGGTTGCCCGAGAAGATTGAAAAACAGATGAAGTTTTTTGAAACCCGACCCGAAATTGATTTTCTGGCAACCGCAAGAAACAATCAAAAGTTGCTTTATCCTTACAATTCAAAAACAGATCTGGCTGAAGTTACTTTTAAAAAACTGTTGATCAGAAATGAAATCACGATTCCGTCTGTGATTTTTAAAAGAAAAATTTTGGACAACACCGGTTATTTTCAGGAAGGACAGAATCACGCCGAAGATGTTGATTTTTATCTTCGAATTTCTGAAAACAACAAAATGTATATACTCACTGAAAGTCTGATTACGGCGGGCGGAGGCAAAAGAACTTTTGGAGAATCCGGTCTTTCGGCTGATTTGAAAAAAATGGCAGAAGGTTATCGCAGCAATCTGAATCGACTTTACAAAGCAGGAAGAATCAATGGTTTTCAATTGTTTGGATACAAAATTTATTATCGTTTAAAATATTTAGTTTTGCTTTTGAGAACTTCATTTTATAAACTTTTCAAAAAGCAATGAAATCCGATTTATGGACAATTCACAAAAAATACTGATCAGCGGTGGCGCCGGTTTTATCGGCAGCAGTCTTGCATTGCGATTGATCGAATTGGGTCACAGCGTCAGGGTGCTCGACAATCTGTCTGTTCAGATTCACGGAAAGGATGCCGAAAAATCTTCGCCGCTTTATCTTTTGATCAAAGACAAAGTTGAATTTATAAAAGGAGATGTGACGAATCGTTCGGATTGGGAAAAAGCGATTGAAGGAATCGATGTGATCGTCCATCTGGCGGCTGAAACCGGAACCGGTCAGTCGATGTACCGGATTGAAAAATACAGTCATGTGAACAGCGACGGTACCGCGTTGATGTATGATGTGCTGGTCAATCGGCCAAATTCTGTCAGAAAAGTGATTCTGGCATCTTCAAGAGCGGTTTACGGTGAAGGAAAATATGAACATCCCGATCTGGGAATCGTTTATCCGAAATCCAGAAATCCAAAAGATATGGAAGCCGGAATCTTTGATCTGATCGGTGATGACCGAAAAATACTGAAACCGCTTCCGACCGATGAAGATTCAAAAATCAGTCCTGCATCTGTGTATGCGGTGACCAAATTTAATCAGGAACAGCTGACCGAAACCGTCTGTGATTCCATCGGGATTGATTATGTGATTCTCAGATATCAGAATGTTTACGGCGCAGGCCAGTCGATGAAAAATCCTTATACCGGCATACTTTCGGTGTTTTCGACCCAGATCATCAGCGGAAAGAAAATCAATGTTTTTGAAGACGGACTGCCTTCGCGCGATTTTGTTGAAGTCAGCGATGTGGTGGAAGCAACTGTCAAAAGTATTTTTTCGGAGAAAGCAAACCGGAGCATCATCAATGTGGGCACCGGAAAACCGACCACCGTTGTCGATGTGGCTGAAGCGCTGATGAATGCTTTTGGAAAAAGAACCGAGCTTGAAATCAGCGGTGATTTCAGAATCGGAGACATCAGATACAATGTGGCGGATCTGACCAAAATGAAACAGCTGCTTGATTTTGAACCCAAAATTGATTTTGAAGAAGGAATCAAAAAATATACAGATTGGGCGGTCAGACAGCAATTGGGTGAAAATCTGTATGAACAGTCGCTCAGGGAAATGAATGAAAAAGGTCTTTTCAGAAAATCATGAAACTGAAGAATAAAAATATACTTTTTATTTCCGCCAGTTTTTTCAATTACGAAAAAGCAGTCATCAGCCGTATGCTGGAAATGGGCGCAACGGTTGATTTTTTTGATGAACGCCCTTCAAATTCAGGTTTTACAAAAGGAATCATCAGGGTTTATCCGAAATTAATCCAAAAGAAAATTGATGATTGGTATGAATCGATTCTCAGACATACCGACAAAAAGAAATATGATTATTTTCTGCTGATCAAAGGCGAAAGCATACCTTTTTCGTTTTTGGAAGAATTTAAAAAAAGACATCTCGAAACGACCACTGTTTTTTATTCATACGACACAGTGAAGGAATATCCGAGGATGCTGAAACTGTTTCCGTATTTTGACCGAAAATTCAGTTTTGAACCTGCAGATGTATTGAATTACGGTTTTAAATTGAGACCGCTTTTTTATCTGAATGATTATCTGAAAACCGATCAAAAAAGTGATTTCAAATATGATTTGGTCTTTGTGGGCAGCGCGCATACCGACCGTTATCGGATAGGCGAGGAGGTAAGATCGATTCTGAACAATCAGAAAAGAAAAAGCTATTTTTTCTATTATTCACCCGGAAAACTGTTTTTTTATCTGAAAAGGATTTTTGACAAAAACATGAAATCTTTTGATGTATCAAAATTGAGTTTTGAAAAACTGAGTCATCATCAGATTGCAGAGATTTATAAAGAAACTTTTTCGGTACTCGACATTAACAAACCTTTTCAATTTGGCATCAGCATGCGGACTTTTGAAACTTTGGCAAGCGGACGAAAACTGATGACGACCAATCCCGAAATCAAGTTTTATCCTTTTTACAATCCAAACAATGTACTGATTATCGATCGTGAGAAAATTGAAATCCCAAATCAATTTTTTGAAACCGATTTTGAGCCAACCGGTCATGAATTTAAACAAAGACTTTCGGTTGAAAATTGGATTGAAAGTCTGTTTTTGAATGAAAATGATGATTACTGGGAATCGGTAATGACGGATTACAAAAAATCAAACCCATAAAAAAAGCGGAACCGTGTCCGCCAATATTTATGCCCTGATTCAATTCCAAAACGGAACGAATCGGCAGTATCATTAAAAAATCAAAAGAAAATTATTCTTCGATTTCCACTTTTTGTTCTTCTTTCGGATCTGCAGGCTGTTCGCTGTCGGTTGCTGCATCTTCAACGGTCGTTTCGGCAGGTTCTTCAACGGCTTCTTCGGTTGCTGCTGCAGGTTCTTCGGCTGCTTTGGCTGTCTGATCGACTTCTTCCATGTTTCCGTCGTGTGTTACCGGCAATATGCCTTTGTTTCCGCCCGGCTTGAGATTACAGGCAGTCAGTAAAAATAATGCTGCAATTAAAAGTCCTAATTTTTTCATTATGATAATTTTTTTGTTTCTGTAAATTACTGCAAACTTAATTTAATTCTGCAATTTTTTGAAGTCCGCCCACTGTTTTATCACCAATTTCAACCAAAATTTTTGTTCCGAGCGGCAAAAACACATCCAATCTGGAACCAAATTTAATAAATCCGTATTCATTTCCCGCATTTGCGGTGTCACCTTCTTTTGAATACAGCACGATTCTTCTTGCAACCGCACCCGCAATCTGTCTGAAAAGCACATTTTTGCCGTTCTCAGCTTCCACGACCACTGTGGTTCGTTCGTTCAATACAGACGATTTCGGATGAAAGGCAACCAGATATTTTCCGGGATGATATTTTGTATAAACCACTTTGCCCGAAACCGGATAGCGGTTCACATGCACATTGAGCGGCGACATAAAGATCGACAGCTGTATGCATTTTGTTTTCAGAAATTCGGTTTCTTCAACTTCTTCGAGTACGACAACTTTTCCGTCAACCGGCGCAACGATGTCGTTCGGGGCAAAATTTCCGATTCGGTCGGGATTTCTGAAAAACCAGACGATGAATCCGTAAAGTATCCAGATCAGTACGATCAGAATGATTGACCATGGTGACGGAATGTAGGTAACGATCAAAAAACTGATGATTACAAACAAAAACGCAAAGCCGAAAAGTATATTTTTGCCTTCTTTGTGAAGCTTCATAAAAACTGATTAATTAGCAGGTACAAATATACCATAGGAATCACAAATATAAAACTGTCGAGCCGATCGAGAAAACCGCCATGTCCGGGCATCAGTTTTCCACTGTCTTTGACGTCAAAAGATCTTTTGAGTTTTGATTCGACCAGATCGCCCACAGGCGCGAATACAGCGACGATTGCGCCGATGATGATCCAATTCATTCGGCTTTCGGGAAACAGATATTTGTAAAAAATAAATCCGGTGAGCAGTGTGAAAACAAATCCGCCGATTGCGCCTTCCCAGGTTTTTCCGCCCGAAATTTTTGGTGCCAATTTGTGTTTTCCCCACAGACTGCCGACCACATACGCCATGATGTCACTGATCCAGATCAATATAAAAATAAACAGGATCTCACTGCTGATAACGGTTTTGCCGAGATTAAAAGAAGTCTGCGGAATCGCCAGTGCCAGTGAAAAAGGAACTGCGATGTATGCGACTGCGATGGTAGATTTTCCAAAATCGATTCTGAGTTCGTCGGTCGAAAACATGATGGTGAAACAGGCGAGCAGAAACAGCACAGGTCCTGCAAAACTCAGTGAATTGGTGACAAATGCATTTTGCTGTTCAAACAGAAATTTTGAGAAATAATAGAAAACACCCGCCGAAACCAGAAATACGATTGCAATATGCAGTTTTGAGAATTCTGTAATTTTCACAAATTCAATCAGACAAAGAATCAGAAACAGCGCCATCAGTCCGGCAAAAAACCAGGGGCTTCCGGTGGTTCCCAAAACGATGAGTCCGATATAAACCAGGCCCGATATGATGCGCGGCATTAAATCTTTCATTTGATTTCTTCGGCTAAAATTAGATAGATATTTTTGTGGTTTGAAGAAACCTGCAGATCATGCATATTTTTTCCTCTGATCGATGAAATATTGGTCGGAATATCGTCCTTTTTCGCATATTTTAATTTGGTCAGTGCCTCGCTCACATTAGCCACAAACTGTTTCGGAGTCGCATACACGATGATGTTTCCGGGCATTTCTTCCTGTTTTCTGCCGTTTGTTTTGTGCGACGAAAGCATGATGGATCCGTCATAAGCAACCAGATACTCGCATTTGATAAAAGCAAAATCAGAATTCTGGTTGTATCGTTTGCTGTGTTTTATATTCAGACGGTTGAGCAGTGATTCCAATTCTTTGTCAAAACAGACGACCTCTTCTGCATTTTCATTGATCATGATATCGTTCAGATGCTGAAGTACGGTTTGCTCATTTTCAGAGTAAAAGAACATACCCCCACCTGAGATGAAGTTCTTTGTGAATTGTACATCGATGGGATCTTTTTTGGTAAAAGTCACAAATTCCAGATCTTCATCCTCTTTTCCAGACGAATCGGGAGGTGCGCCTAAAATCTGTTTTATTTTCTTCCACATGCTCATTTGTTGATGAGGTTATGCGAAATTAGTTAAATAAAATCAATCTATTTCAATGTCAGATTAATTTATCACAATGTTATTAACCGCATTCGCTGTTGTCAAACTGATCAGGAGGCTGTCTGAGAAATGATATTGCCCGGAGGCTCAATATTGCTGTTCTCTTCAAACTCCCTCTCACCAAATATTTCTACTAAATCATCCCTAAAGATAACTTCTTTTTCAAGCAGTTTTTTTGCAAGTTGATCAAGTTGGTTTCTGTGGCTGGTCAAGATATCCTGTGCGCGCTGGTACTGGGTTTCTATTATTTTTGAAATTTCTTCGTCAATGATTTTTGCGGTTTCCTCGCTGTAGGGTTTGTTGAATCCGTATTCGTTCTGTCCGCTCGAATCGTAATATGAAATATTTCCGATCTTATCGTTCAAACCGTAAATGCTCACCATAGCGGTTGCCTGTTTGGTCACTCTTTCCAAATCGCTGAGCGCGCCGGTCGAGATATCGCCAAAGACTACTTTCTCGGCAGCTCTTCCGCCCATGGTGGCAGCGAGTTCATCAAGCATCTGCTCGGTGGTGGTGATCTGTCTTTCTTCGGGCAGATACCAGGCAGCACCCAATGATTTTCCTCTCGGAACAATGGTGACTTTCACAAGCGGTGCGGCATGAGGCAGAAGCCAGCTGACAGTTGCGTGACCCGCTTCGTGATAAGCGATTCTCTGTTTTTCTTTTGGTTTGATCAGTTTTCCTTTCTTTTCGAGTCCGCCGATGATACGGTCAACCGCGTCAAGGAAATCCTGTCTTTCGACTTTGTCTTTATTTTTTCTTGCCGCAACCAGAGCTGCTTCATTACAAACATTTGCGATATCGGCACCGCTGAATCCGGGTGTCTGTTTGGCAAGAAATTCCGAATCCACATCTTCACCGAGTTTGAGCGGTTTCAGATGGACTTCAAATATCTGCTGTCTTTCTGTCAATTCCGGCAGATCCACATGGATCAGTCGGTCAAAACGTCCGGCGCGCATCAAAGCCTTGTCGAGTATATCTGCACGGTTTGTAGCAGCCAGCACGATCACATTGGTGTTGGTTCCGAAACCGTCCATTTCGGTCAGCAGCTGATTCAGCGTATTTTCTCTTTCGTCATTTCCGCCCGTGAAATTATTTTTTCCTCTTGCACGACCGATTGCATCGATCTCGTCGATAAAGATGATGGCAGGTGCCTTGTCCTTTGCATTTTTAAACAAATCCCTTACACGCGAAGCTCCAACGCCGACAAACATTTCGACAAAATCGGAACCCGAAAGCGAGAAAAATGGAACCTTTGCTTCGCCGGCAACCGCTTTTGCAAGCAGTGTCTTACCGGTACCGGGAGGGCCGACCAGCAATGCGCCTTTTGGAATCTTACCGCCGAGCTTTGTGAATTTTTCGGGATTTTTCAGGAATTCAACGATTTCCTCAACTTCTTCTTTTGCACCTTCCAGTCCGGCTACGTCTTTGAATGAAACCTTGACCTTGTCATTTTCGTCAAAAAGTTTTGCTCTTGATTTTCCGATATTGAAAATCTGACCGCCGGGACCGCCGCCCGCAGCACCGATCCGTCTGAACATAAAGAACCAGAGAGCACCGAAAATCAGTATCCAGATCATAATTGACCAGAAGAAATTACCGAATTTATCGGGCGGAATATTGGTGTATTTTGTACTCAGATTTTTTTCTTTGATCGATTGTTCAATGTCTTTTTCAAAATTTGCATTGTCTGCAACAATAAATGAATATTGAGGTGCGGCTTGTGAAAATGCAGAAAGATTGCTGTTGTTTTCTTTTTCAAACTCTTTGAATTTGTCGAGTTTCAGCGCATCTTCAGTCAGAAAGACATCCACACGGTTTTCCTCGAGATTCAGACGTACATTTTTGACATATCCTTCGTCCAGATATTCAAAAAACGTATTTCGGTCCAAACGCTGGGTTTCGTTGGCCATATTGCTTGAAAAGAACCAAAATGCAAGCAGCGACATACCGACAACCGCATAGATCCACATCGGATTGAAGGAACTGCCCGATGGCTTCCTGTCGTTATTGTTTGCGGGTTTGTTTTTATTTTTATCGTATTTATCCAATTTCTTTTTTTTAATCTGTTATTGAAATCTGTCTGGCATCACCCCACAGGCTTTCCAAATCGTAAAACTCTCTGTATTCTCTCTGAAAAATGTGAACGATCACTGTTGTATAGTCCATCAGAATCCACTGTGCATTTTCAATCCCTTCTGTGTGCCACGGCTTTTCGCCTGAATTTTCTCTTACTTTTCTTTCGACGGTTGCAGCAATCGAAGCAGCGTGTGTATTTGAATTACCGGTACACAAAACAAAATACTCGCAAAAAGTATTTTCAATTCCGGTCAGATCCAAAACCACAATGTCTTCACCCTTGATGCTTTGTATTGAATCGATGATATTATCTATCAGTGTTTTCGAGTCAGTCTTTTTTCTCATTCAAAACCTTATAATTTGTAAAAATAGTGAATAATCGGCTAATGTATTAACTTTTGAAATATCTTTGAAGCTGCCAATTGCAATTTTAAATCCGGTCGATGGATATTCATTATTACAGCTCAATTTCAAACACCAATTCCACTCTGCTTGAGTTATCCAAAAAAAGTGCCAAATCGTGGACTGCGATTTGGACCGACAATCAGACGCAGGGCAGAGGATATGCGGGAAACAGTTGGACTGCCGAACCCGGACAGAATATTGCACTCAGTCTGCTGATAATCAACGACCTGAATTATGATGAGCTGTTGTTTTTTAACCAATGGGTTTCAAACTGCGTGGCTTCGGTCTTGAAAAGACTGACAGCCGATGTTTTTGTAAAATGGCCGAATGACATCATAGCGGCTGACAAAAAACTTTGCGGCATACTAATCGAGACCAGACGGTCGGGAAATCAGATGTTTATCGTGACCGGTATCGGTTTGAATGTGAACCAGACCAATTTTGAAAACCATCCGAAAGCGGCTTCTTTGGGTTTGATTTGCGGTCATAAATTTGATTTGAAGGAAATTTTGTCAGGCCTGCTGACAGCTTTGGAAGAAAATTATCATCTGATTGAAAACCGGGATTGGGAAACCATTTCAAAAAACTATATTTCATC